>JAGAAM010000110.1 GCA_017615235.1 Clostridia bacterium | reverse complement strand
TAACGATTTTTACAAAAAAACAACGCCGGCATCAAGCCGGCGTTGTTTTAACGTTTATCCGAGTTTACTTGCAGGGATAAATGTAGTAAGAATCCCGTGCATTACGTATCTTTCGTCCTCGTCGTTGGTTATATTTGCGCAGGTGACGAGTGTGCAGATACGCGAATCCGCGTTATACTTGAATTTTGTGGTCAGCATATTTTTTGAAACTATGCTTTTCAGATAGGCGTAATACTCGTCGGAATCAGCGAACATCGTCCTTGTGAAAGTGAAGTTGCTGTCGCGGTAGGCGGAAAGGATATTGTAGACGTAAAGACCTTTTTCGGTATATATCTCGATACGCATCGTCTTCGCAAGGGCGTTGCGGTTGGCCTGCTCGAGAAATGTCTTTAACCGTCGGAACATACTTCCGTCTTTCATATTGTGACCGTAGATCAGGTTGTTGAGGTTTGTATCGTAATCGTCCGACACACCGCAGTCGGCGAAGATCGCGCCGTTACGCGATTCCGCTCCGCTGTAACTGTGCGTAAGATAATAACCGTTGTCATCGCATTTCATGACCGGATAATCGACCACGCCGCTGGTGTTGTCGACGTAGATCCAGGCGTAGGTGTTCTCGTATTTGCTTTTGATATTCAAAAAGTTCCGGTAAGTCTTGTAACGCCTTTCGATATCGTTGATGCTTTCGACATCGCCGATATAGTAATTGCTGTTTTCACCAGTGCCCATCGCTTCGGTAAGCGAAAGCAGGGGCGTCGGCTCCGGGAGAGAGGAAGAGCGTTTTACTTCTGGATCTGAAGCGGCGGACGCGCGGATATCAGTGTATTCCTCGGAATTTGCTCTGGTCTCGACGACACGGAAAGCGATCTCGGTCACCGAATAGCCGAATATGGCGATACATACAGCAACAAGAATACATTCTATGGTTATGGAAAGCGCGTTGCTTTTCTTTTTTTCGCGGACTTTTATAACGTCGTCCGCCGAATATTCCGCGACGGATCTGCAAAACGCCGATTTTTCGCTGCCGACAGAGTCAAATCCGTAACCGTTATCGCGATCGTTCAACGCTTCGCGCCTCCTTACTTACTGAATACTGACGTTAATTATATACAAATCTGCACTAAAAATCAATAATCAAACCGATTTGTTTCAAAATTAGTTACAAATATGTTAAAAATCGTATACATTTATTAAAAAGCGGTTGACAATCAGTAATCAAATAAATAAAATATAGAATAGTTTATTATGTGTATTTTTCGGAGGAAGAATCAATGGCAACCATTAAATCAAAAGAGATCGAGACTAATAAATACGAGTTTCAGTTTCTCATCGAAAAGGCGAAATTTGACGAAGAAGTCAATAAAGTTTTCCGCAAGAACGCCGCGAAGATAAACGTTCCGGGATTCCGAAAGGGCAAAGCACCCAGACACATTATCGAAAAAATGTACGGCAGCGCAGTTTTTTACGACGAGGCGATTGATAACCTGCTTCCCGACGCTTACGAGCAGGCTCTCGCAGATACCAAGCTAAAAGCCGTCAGCCGTCCCGAGATCGAGATAGTCTCGATCGACGACAAAGGCGTTACTGTCAAAGCCGCCGTATTCACCGAACCTCCCGTCACCGTTTCGGAATATAAAGGCCTTAAAGTCGACAGGGAAGCCGTTACCGTTTCCGATGAGGACGTCATGAAAGAGATCGATTCCGTCCGTGAGCGTAATTCCAGGATGCTAACCGTCGACGACCGTCCCGCTCAGAACGGCGACGAGACCGTCATCGATTTTGAAGGTTTCGTAGACGGCGTTGCTTTTGAAGGCGGCAAAGGCGAGAAATACAATCTCGTTCTCGGCAGCGGAAGCTTCATCCCCGGTTTTGAAGATCAGGTAGTCGGTCACAGCATCGGCGAGGAATTCGACATCACCGTCAAATTCCCGGAAGATTACGGTGCGGAAGAACTTGCCGGCAAAGAGTCGGTTTTCAAGATCAAACTTCACGAGATCAAGAAAAAAGAACTCCCTGAACTTGACGACGAATTTGTTAAAGACGTTTCGGAATTCAACACCGTCGACGAGTATAAAGCCGACGTCAAGGCGAAGATCACCGAGCGCCGCGAGCACGAAGCCGATCACAAGCTCGAGCACGCGCTTATCCACGCGCTCCTTGAAAAGACCGAAGTCAACGTGCCGAAGTGCATGGTCGACAGCGAGATCGACGGTTATATCCGCGATTACGATTACCGTCTCAAATCCCAGGGCGGCTCGCTCGAAATGTATTATAAATACACCGGCATGACCGAAGAGAACCTCCGCGGAAACTTCAAAGAAGAAGCCGAAGAACAGGTCAAGACAAGGCTCGCTCTCGCGGAAGTTGCGAAGAAAGAAAAGATCAAAGCGCTTAAGAAAGACCTTGACGAAGAATATAAGAAGATCGCTTCCGGCTATAATGTAGATATAGAGACCGTAAAGAACAGCATTCCCGAAAGCAGCCTTTCGGAAGACATCGTCCTCCGCAAAGCGATCGAATTCGTTAAGGAAAACGCTGTTATCAACCAGAAATAATTTGAAAGGCTTGAATATGGATATGTCTTTGGTCCCGATGGTCGTCGAGCAGACCTCGAGAGGAGAGCGTTCTTACGATATTTTCTCCCGTCTGCTGAACGACAGGATCGTTTTCCTCGGCGAACCGGTGGACGATACCGTCGCTTCACTCGTTGTGGCTCAGCTTTTATATCTTGAAAGCATGGACCCGGAAAAAGAGATCGCGCTTTATATCAATTCGCCCGGCGGTTCTATAAGTGCGGGTATGGCGATCTATGACACGATGAATTATATCAAGTGCCCGGTAAGCACTATCTGTATCGGCATGTGCGCCAGTATGGCGGCAGTCCTCCTTGCAAGCGGCGAAAAGGGTAAAAGGATCGCGCTTCCTCATTCGAAGATCATGATCCATCAGCCGCTTATAAACGGCCATTTCAGCGATCAGACGACCAATCTGGAGATTGAGGCCGACGAGATGCGCAAGACCCGCGCAATGCTGAACGGCATCCTTGCCGATGTTACCGGAAAATCGGTCGAACAGATCGAAGCCGATACCGACAGGAACAACTATATGTCCGCCGAAGCCGCGCTCGAATACGGGCTTGTGGATAAAGTGCTCGGGAAGAGAGAATAATATGGCAAACAACAAACCGTCTGTATGCAGCTTCTGCGGCCGCAGCGTTCCGAACGTCACAAAGCTTGAGTTTGACGGAAACTTCGTCAATCTTTGCGACGACTGCATCGACCTCTGCTGTTCGGTAGCCGACGCATACGAGGATACTCTCGATCCGATCGTGGACGAAGAACCCGTCGAGATGACCGGCGTCAAGCTCCCTAAACCCGCGGAGATTAAAGCCGAACTCGATAAATACGTTATCGGGCAGGAAGAGGCAAAGATCACCATTTCGGTCGCTGTATACAACCACTACAAGCGGATCAATTCGCTTGTAGAAAAAAAGAAAACCGTTAAAAACAAAAAGAACGAAAAGATTCCGGATGACGATAACGATATCGAGCTGAACAAATCCAACGTGCTTCTGCTCGGCCCTACCGGCGTAGGGAAGACCTTGCTTGCTCAGACGCTCGCGAAGATGCTCGACGTGCCTTTTGCTATAACGGACGCGACCACGCTTACCGAGGCGGGATACGTCGGTGAAGACGTCGAGAATATCCTTTTAAGGCTTATCCAGGCGGCGGATTTCGACGTCGCGCGCGCCGAAAAAGGCATCATCTATATCGACGAGCTCGACAAGATCTCCCGCAAGAGCGAGAACCGCTCCATAACGCGCGATGTTTCCGGCGAAGGCGTTCAGCAGGCGCTTTTGAAGATCGTCGAAGGCACGGTCTCCAACGTTCCTCCGAATGGCGGCAGGAAGCATCCCAACCAGGATTTTATCCAGATCGATACGACTAACATCCTTTTCATCTGCGGCGGCGCTTTTGACGGTCTCGATAAGATAATCGAAAACCGTCTTGGCCATAAAGTGGTCGGCTTCAATTCCCCCGCGAATTCGGTAAAAAAAGAAGACGGCATCAACGGCAGCGACGTTACCCAGCAGGACCTCGTCAAGTACGGACTTATCCCCGAACTTGTCGGTAGGATACCGGTCATCGCGGCATTGAAACCTTTGGACCGCGACGCGCTTGTAAGAATACTTCGCGAACCGAAGAACGCTTTGCTCAAACAGTACCAGAAACTTTTCGAACTTGACGGAGTGGAACTTGAATTCGAAGACGCGGCTGTCGAAGCGATAGCCGATAAAGCCTGCGCGTTGAAAAGCGGAGCAAGGGGATTGCGCGCGATCACCGAAAACATCATGACCAGGTATATGTACGAGATCCCTTCCGATCCGGATATTAAAAAGTTTACCGTAACAAAAGAAATGGTCGGTTGATCCGACATTAAGAAAGGCAGAAATTTTTATGACAGCAATTGTATTGGCAGCAGGTCTCGGAAGCCGCTACGGCGGACTGAAACAGATCGACCCGGTCGGCCCCTGCGGAGAATTCATTATCGACTACTCCGTGTATGATTGTATTCGCGCCGGATTTGACAAGATCGTTTTCATCATCAAAGAAGAAAACCTCGAAGCTTTTGAG
>JAGAAM010000109.1 GCA_017615235.1 Clostridia bacterium | reverse complement strand
ATCGTCTCGGCTTGCGGGATCTCGCTCGGTCTGGCGTGGAAATCCGGCGTCGCGGCGGAACTTATCGGATATCCGGACGGTTCGCTCGGCGAAAAACTTTACTATTCGAAGGTCTATTTCGACACGTCGGAACTGTTCGCCTGGACCGTGTTCATCATCATCTTTTCCGTCTCTTTCGAAAAACTGTTCATGTTCGCTCTCAAAAAGCTGTTGAGGTCAAATGGAAAGAATAAAGCTTGAAGGAATAAATAAATCCTTCGGCGATAAAACGGTGCTGAAGGATCTTTCATATACGTTCGAGCCGCTGTCGCGCACCTGCGTGACGGGGGCTTCCGGCTGCGGAAAGACCACGCTTCTGAATATCGTCGCGGGGCTTGTCAAGCCGGATTCCGGGTCGGTATCCGGCGTGCCGGAGGATATCGCGATGGTGTTCCAGGAAGACCGGCTTTTAAAGTTCGAGACCGCGGTGGAAAACGTAAATCTCGTCGCAGGTAAGGACCCGGATATAAAAGCGATCCGCGCGTTGCTGACCGAACTCGGGCTTGAAGACAGCCTCGATATCCCGGTAAGCGAGCTTTCCGGCGGTATGAAAAGGCGCGTCGCTCTTGCACGCGCGCTGTTTGCAGGTTCGAAACTTCTTATCCTCGACGAACCCTTTACAGGGCTTGACGGCGCGACGAAAGAAAAGACGGTCGAAGTGATAAACCGCATGACCGCGGACAAAACGCTCATCGCCGTGACCCACGATATCTCCGACGCTTCGGCGCTCAACGCCTCTGTTTTGGCGATGTAAACGGCATAACGATAAATAAACAGCCGTGAGTTTTTGCTTTTACGGCTGTTTTTTCGTTCAAATGCGGACAAGAAGGCGCTTCACATTCTTCAAATCCGCAAAAATCCCTTTACATTTTCGCGCCGGAAGAGTATAATGATCATAACAACAGCAAAGAAAAGAGGTAACCGAAGAATGAACAACCGCGGGAATTCGAGCAGTTTCAAAAAGCCGAGCTATTCGGCGATATTCTGGGGCGTTTTACTGGTACTCTCCGCAGTGCTGATAATCCTTGACGCTACGACCGAGATCTTCAGCAAAAACGAGATCAATCCGCTTAAGATAATCATCGCCGTGCTTATGGTGAGCTGGGCGGTATTCGAGATCGTGAAATTCCGCTTTGCCAACGTGGTTTTCCCGGTCGCAGTCATTTTCGGACTGTTCCAGGCGAACATCTTCGGCAAGACGGTCATCCCGGTATGGGTGCTTATAATCGTTACCGTGCTGCTCGTGATCGGTCTCAACCTTATCATCCCGAAAAAGAAAAAGCCCTCGCTTCCCGTCGGAGGAAAAGCGAGCGACGTTGTCGGCGCGAAGACCTATAACTTCGACGCCGCCGACCTTTCCGACGCCTGCGTGAAGGATAACGTCGGTTCCACCCAGGTCTATTTCACGAATATCTCCGCTTACGCCGGCGACGGAACTCTTACCGTCGTGAACAATATGGGAAAGATCGTCATCCACGTTCCCAACGACTGGAACGTTTACTCCAGCGAACAGTCGAACGTCGGAAACGTCTCGATCCCGTCGCGTTATACGATCGGCGCGAAACAGTTGAATCTCAATATCTCCCAGAACCTCGGAAGCATTTCCGTGGTCTATGAATGAGAAAGGCTTTTGATACCGTGAAATTCCGGAAAACCCTTGCTCTGATAACGGCATGCCTTCTGTTATCGGTCTGCTTCGCCGCCTGCGGTAACGACAAGGTGCCCGGCGAAAGCTCCGTCCCCGCCGTATCGGACGGGATATCCGCTGAAGAGAGTTCTTCACCCGCCGGTCCTTCCGGGACAGAAAGCGACCCGGATCCCGGGCCGGAATTATCCGTACCGGAACCTTCCGGCGGACCGTCAGGCGTATCCTCGGAGGACGAAAGCGTTCCCGACGATGATTCGGAAGAACCGCAGATCACCGTCGACGGCAGAAAATATACCTTCTTCGGCGTATCGTTCGAACTTCCCGAATGTTTCGAAGCCGTCGATGACGGATCCGGCGATATGTCGCTCCTCTTTATCGCGAACGGCACCGCCGACAGCGTGAACGTCTATTTCGCCGTCGGTTCGAAACTTTCCGATTTCAACGGCGATCAGCTTATGAGTACGTATCAGGTGATGCTCGGCGATATCGAAGATTTCGTGTTCGAGACATATAAGATCTCCGGCAGGGACGCGTTGAAGGTCGCCTATTCCGCAAGCAACAGCGCGCTCGGCTACGATATGCGCCAGACGTATGTTTACGTTTTCGACAGCCTCGGCTGCGTCACGGTCACCTGCAGCTCGATGACCGGACTGCACGACGCCGATATCGACGCGCTGGTCTCAAGCATAAAAGCATAAATAACGCAGCAAAAAACGGAGACCGTAAGGCCTCCGTTTTCTTTGTGCTTTATTATCAGAACAGTCCGGTGATAACGCCGTTATCGTCGACGTCGATGCGCTCCGCCGCCGGTGATTTCGGCAGGCCGGGCATCGTAAGTATGCTTCCGGTGAGGACTACGATGAATCCCGCTCCGGCGGAAACTTTTACGTTGCGGACGGTGACTTTGAATCCCGTAGGCGCGCCGAGCTTTGTAGCGTCGTCGGAAAAGCTGTACTGCGTTTTAGCGATACAGACCGGCACTTTGCCGAACCCGAGCTTTTCAAGCTCGGCGATCTGTTTTTCGGCTTCGGGCGCGAATATCACTCCGTCGCCTCCGTAGATCTTCGTCGCTACGGCGTTGATCTTTTCTTTGATCGGCATTTCGTCGGTATAGGAGAACCTGAAGTCGCCTTTTTCCTCTTCGCAAAGGCGAACGACCTCTTTCGCCATCTCCTCGCCGCCCTTGCCGCCGTCCGCCCAGACGGTGGAAAGCACGGCGTTCACGCCGAGCTCGCGGCATTTCGCGATTATAAAACCGATCTCCGCGTCGGTATCGGTGGGGAAGCGGTTGACCGCCGCCACGCAGGGAAGTCCGTATACGTTCTTTATATTGGAAATATGCCTCAAAAGGTTCGGGATGCCTTTTTCGAGAGCGCAAAGGTCCTCGTTGGCAAGCTCGGTCTTCGGAAGACCGCCGTGCATTTTGAGCGCGCGCACCGTCGCCACGACGACGACCGCATCCGGAACGAGACCCGCCATGCGGCACTTGATGTCCAGGAATTTTTCAGCCCCGAGGTCGGCGCCGAATCCCGCCTCTGTGACGGTGTAATCGCCAAGTTTGAGGGCCATCTTCGTCGCCATGACGGAGTTGCAGCCGTGCGCGATATTCGCAAAAGGACCGCCGTGCACGAAAGCGGGAGTTCCTTCGAGCGTCTGCACGAGGTTGGGCTTCAATGCGTCTTTCAGAAGCGCTGCCATCGCGCCCGCGGCTTTAAGCTGACCGCAGGTGACGGGATCGCCCTTCCTGTCGTAACCGACGATTATCCTCGCCAGCCTTGCTTTGAGATCGGCGATTGAATCAGAAAGACACAGCACAGCCATTATTTCCGAAGCGACGGTTATATCGAACCCGTCTTCACGCGGGAATCCGTTGGCTTTGCCTCCTAACCCGTCGACGATGTTCCTTAACTGCCTGTCGTTCATATCGACGCAGCGTTTCCAGGTGATCCTGCGCACGTCGATATCAAGCGCGTTGCCCTGCATGATATGGTTGTCGAGCATCGCGGCAAGAAGGTTGTTCGCCGCGCCTATCGCGTGGAAGTCGCCGGTAAAGTGAAGGTTGATATCCTCCATCGGCACGACCTGCGCGTATCCGCCTCCGGCGGCTCCGCCTTTGATGCCGAATACCGGGCCGAGCGACGGCTCACGCAATGCGACGGTGACTTTTTTGCCTATGCGCCTCAGACCGTCGGCAAGTCCTATCGTCGTGGTCGTCTTGCCTTCGCCCGCCGGGGTGGGGGTGATCGCCGTGACGAGGACCAGCTTGCCGTTTTCGTTCCTGCATTCTTTCAAAAAGGATAAATCGATCTTTGCCTTGTATTTGCCGTAGTTTTCGATAAACTTTTCGTCGATGCCGGCGTCGGCGGCGACTGCGTTTATCGGTCTCATTTCGCACCTCTGTGCGATCTCGATGTCGGAAAGATATGCCATGCCTTTTATCCTTTCGATTTATATTATTAATCCGCGTATATCGGGAATTTTGCGCAAAGTTCGCTTACTTCGGATCTTATCCTTGCCTTGTTGGGTTCGAAATCGTTTATCGCGTCGGCTATCCAACCGGCGATAAGCTCCATCTCGCCAGGCCCGAAGCCGCGCGTCGTGACTGCGGGAGTGCCGATGCGCAGACCGCTGGTGACGAAAGGAGTCTGCGGATCGTTCGGGACGGTGTTCTTGTTTGCGGTTATGTTCACCTCGTCAAGACGGGCTTCAAGTTCTTTGCCGGTGACGCCCGTGCCGATGAGGTTAAGAGACATAAGATGGTTATCCGTGCCGCCGGAGACGATGTTCACTCCGCGGGCGAGCAGGCACTCCGCGAGTTTAGCCGCGTTTTCGACTATGCGGCGCTGATAATCCCTGAATTCGTCGGTGAGCGCCTCGCCCAGCGCGACGGCTTTCGCCGCGATGATGTGCATAAGAGGGCCGCCCTGAGTGCCGGGGAATATCGCTTTGTCGATGGCTTTCGCGTATTCTTCGCGGCAGAGTATCATACCGCCTCGCGGTCCGCGAAGCGTTTTGTGAGTCGTGGTGGTAACAACGTCGGCGTAGGGAATGGGCGAGGGATGCAGTCCTGCGGCGACAAGCCCCGCGATGTGCGCCATATCGACCATAAGATAAGCGCCCACTTCGTCCGCTATCCTGCGGAACGCCGGGAAATCTATAATGCGGGAATAGGCGCTCGCGCCCGCGACGATAAGCTTCGGCCTGCATTCGCGCGCGATCCTTCTCACCTCGTCGTAATCTATTCTGCCGTTGGAGTCGACGCCGTAGGGAACGACGTGGAAGTATTTGCCGGAGATATTGACCGGCGAACCGTGCGAAAGATGTCCGCCCTGCGAAAGATCCATGCCCATAACGGTATCGCCGGGGTTAAGGAGGGCGAAAAACACCGCCAGGTTCGCGCTCGCGCCGCAATGCGGCTGAACGTTGGCGTGATCGGCGCCGAAAAGCTGCTTCGCACGTTCCCGCGCGATGTTTTCGACGATGTCGACGCACTGGCATCCGCCGTAATAACGCTTGGAAGGGTAACCCTCCGCGTATTTGTTGGTAAGAACGCCTCCGGCGGCTAAAAGCACCGCTTTCGAGACGATGTTTTCCGAAGCGATAAGCTCGATGTTGTGCTGCTGGCGCTCGAGCTCGAGCTTGCAGGCAGAAGCGACCTCCGGGTCGTAGTTCATAAGTTCTTCAAAAAAATACATCTTCCGTGTCCTTTCTCGGCAGCGCGGGTAAAAAGAAACGATTCAATGATTTATTATACACTTTTTGTCGCTGTTTGTAAATACTTTAACCCGAAAACATTCAATATGTCGCTTTTTCGGAGTTATTCACATAAATAATTCTCCGGCCAATAAAAACCTTTACAAAATGCAAAAAAACGTGTATAATAAATCTGTAAAAATCTGGAACAGGAGTTTTGACGCTTATGAACGATAACAACGAAAAAAAGATCCCCCTCAGAAGCGAGGTCCCGGCAGAGTATACCTGGGATCTTACCGATATATTTAAATCGGACGAAGAATGGCTTGCCGAGTACGAATCGCTGAAAGATATCTCCGGTGAAGTCGCCGCTTTCGCAGGAAAGATATCTCAAAGCCGCGAGGAACTTTTAAAGTATCTTAAGATGGGCGACGATATCGCCCTTCGTATCGAGCTTCTGTTCGGTTACGCTTCCCGCAAGGGCGACGAGGACACCGGAAACAGCTTTTACCAGGATATGCGCGGCAAAGCGATGAGCGTTTACGTAGCCGTCGCCAGCGCCGCCGCCTTCGCCGATCCGGAGATCATGTCCATACCCGACGAAACGCTCGACAAATGGTATTCCGAAAGCGAGGAGCTTTGCGTATACCGCCGCAGCCTTTACCGCATACGCCGCCGCAGGGAGCATATTCTTTCTCCCGAATGCGAGATGCTTCTCGCTTCCGCGGGTGAAATGGCGCAGAGCGCGGAAAACATTTACGGCATATTCCACAACGCCGACCTGCGCTTTCCCGCCGTTAAAGACGGCGAGGGAAAGGAACGCCAGCTGACCGACGGCACCTTCGTCCCTCTGCTCGAAAGCCCGGACAGGGTATTGCGCGAGAACGCATTCAAGGCGTATTACGCGCGCCTCGGCGAATACCGCAACACTCTTGCCACCACGCTCGATTCCCAGTTCAAACAGCTACGCTTCTACGCAGGCGCGCGTAAATACGGTTCAACCCTCGAAGCCGCGCTCGACGAGACGGAAGTCCCCGTCGCGGTATATCACAACCTCATCGAGGCGGTGCATTCCAACCTCGACAAAATGTACCGCTACGTCGCGCTGCGCAAAAAGATTTTAGGCGTCGACGAGCTTCACATGTATGACGTTTACACGCCTATCGTCGCCGAGGCGGCGGAGGAATACTCCTACGAAAAATCGAAAGCCACCGTGCTCGATTCGCTTAAAGTACTCGGCGAGGATTATCTTGACATCCTGCGCGAAGGCTTCGACAACCGCTGGATCGACGTTTACGAGAACGTCGGCAAACGCGGAGGCGCCTATTCTTCCATGGGCATCCCGCATCCCTACGTTCTGCTGAACCACCACGATAACCTAGACAGCATGTTCACCCTCGCTCACGAGATGGGACATTCCATCCACAGCTATTTGAGCTGCAAGCACCAGCCGCCCTGCAATATGCAGTATGTCATTTTCGTCGCGGAGGTCGCTTCCACCTGCAACGAGGTGCTGGTAATGCGCGATCTGCTTTCCAAGACGACCGACAAGAAGAAACGCGCTTATCTTATCAACCACTTCCTCGATCAGTTCAAGGGCACCGTATATCGCCAGACGATGTTCGCCGAGTTCGAATATATCATCGGCAAAATGGCGGAAAACGGCGAAGCGCTCACCGCCGACGCGCTCTGCGCGAAGTATCACGAGCTGAACAGGCTTTACTTCGGACCGGATATGGTCTCCGACGATGAGATCGCGCTCGAATGGGCGAGGATACCGCATTTCTATTACGACTATTACGTCT
>JAGAAM010000108.1 GCA_017615235.1 Clostridia bacterium | reverse complement strand
ACGGCAGGTCGGAGCGCTTTATTCTCGGAGCTTCCGTCTTTTCCTCGGTGCGCGCGCGATGTTCGCCTCTCTGGCGTCCACCGCGTCCCTGACGGCGGCGGTCGCGTTTTTCACCGCGCTTGCCGCTGTCGCGCGAAGGAGCTTTCACGCTCTCTTCGGTCGGTATTTCGGCTCCGTCGGGGAAAAGCACCACGCGGCGCATTCCTTCCGCGCCGACGGAATTGGTCGATACGCCGTCTATCTTCTGCGTTTCGGAATGGATTATGCGCCTTTCGTAAGCGCTCATCGGTTCAAGAGATATGCTCTTGCCCGTCTTTTTGACTTTCGCCGCCATACGCGCCGCGAGCTGGCGGAGCGTTTCTTCGCGTTTTTCGCGGTAGTTTTCGATGTCTACCGATATTCTGACGTACTTGCGGTCGTCCGTTTCCTTTTTGTTCGCCGCGAGGTTCAGTAGATACTGGAACGCGTCGAGCGTGTCGCCGTGATGGCCTATCAGCGCGCTCGAATCTTTGCCCGATACGGTGAGGAGCGCCTCGCCGTCGCCGTCGTCGTGTATCGTGACTTCGGCTTCGAGCTCCATATCGGATATGAGCGTTTCCGCGAATTTTCTCGCCGCTTCGAGCGGAGTATATATATATGTGACTTTAACTGTCGCTTCGGTCGAGCCGATGCCGAGGAATCCGCGTTTCGGCTCCGATATCACCTCGTATTTTACGGCGTCTGCCGCTACGCCGAGTTCGGCGGCTCCCTTTTCAACAGCTTCGTCAACGGTCTTTGCTTCTACCGTTATCTGCTTTTTCATACTATTTCCTTTCAGTGAAATGTCTTATTTCTTTTTCGTCTGTTTGAGCGGCGCCGAGCCTATTTTATCATTCGGCTCGCCTTTTTCCGCGCTGTTCTTTTCCTGCTCGCGTTCCTCCGGAGTCTTGTCATAGATCGACTCGTAATCGGGAAGAACGGCATAATCTTCTTCCTCGAAGTCTATCGTGTGCAGAGAATTGGGATTCGAACGAACGCCTTCGACGCTCTTCGGAGCTTTCTCGTTCTTCGCTTTGAGCGCCTTTTCGGCCGCCCTGTAATCTTCCTCCGTGAACTTCGGAAGCGGCATCGCCTTGTGGAGTATCAGCGTCTTGCCGATGCCGAGAACGTTGCTGAACAGCCAGTATATACCTATAGCCGCAGGAACGCTGAACGCTATAAAGAGCGTCAACGCCGGCATCATCCAGTCCATCATCTTGCCGGAGCAACCCATTTGCTGCTGGTTGTTCTGCATAGGCTGGAACGTGAATTTGCGCGTTATCTTCATCGAGAAGAACTGACCTACAAAGTTCAATACGGGCACGAGCACGAGCCACGTTTCGACAGACCAGTTGGTCGGCCAAAGTGATTTGATTTCAGGCTTTTGAGCCAGGAAGTTCTTTATTCCGAACAGGTCGAATTTCATGCTCGACGCGAATATCTTTTCGAGCTCTGTTTTATACGTCGCTATCTTTTCGGCGGTATAAACCGTTTCGCCGTCTTCGTTCTTATAATTTTCGGCAAACGCCGTAAAGCCCGACAGGAATTCTTCGCTGTCGTATTCTTTCATCTCTTTGTATACGGCTATTTCCGTATAGCTTTTCGGAAGCTCTTTGCCGAGACCGCCGTTTTCTTCGGTTGCGGTCATATACGCTTGCGCCGCGGAAACGGCGTCCTTGTTGACGCCCACAACGAACTGTACGGGCTTCAATATGACCTGGAAAAGAATGATGATGACGACCATCTGCAATATCATCGGCAGACATCCGCCCAGCTGGTTGTAGCCCTCCTGCTGGTACATTTCCATGATTTCCTGCTGCATTTTCTGCTGTGTCGCGCGGTCGTTGCGCCCTGCATACTTCTTTCTTATCGCGGCTTCACGCGGCTGCAGACGCGCGTGACGTATCGATGATTTTTGCTGTTTTATTCCGAACGGGAGCATTACGATGTTTATAATGACCGCAAACACCAAAAGTCCGACAATAAAGTTGCCGCCGGCAATATTCGAGAAAAATCTGAGTACCGAACCGAGTCCGGTATGGATAAAATCAAACATTATCGCTTTCTCCTTCTTTTATTTTTGGGGCGTTTTTGCGCCGTTTTCTCTCCGGCACGGGATCGTACCCGCCCTTGCAAAACGGATTGCATCTCAGTATGCGCCATATCGTAAGCCCGAGTCCGCACACAAATCCCCATTCTCTAAACGCTTCGACCGCGTACTGAGAGCACGTCGGAGTGAAGCGGCAACACGGGGTTTTGTGCGGAGATATGAATTTTTGGTACAGCTTTACGAAAAATATCGCAATATGTTTCACGTTGCGTCCTCTGTCATTCCCAGCTTTTTCATGGCGTAGCGGAGGTCTTCTTTTATGTCGGTGCTTTTCGCGCCGACGGCCGCCTCCCGACCCACGATGACTATAAGCTTCCCTTTTTTGATGCTTTCTTCCGTTTCGAGTATACGGTACGCCTCGCGTATAATCCTGCGAACGCGAGTGCGGACCACCGCTTTACCGAGCTTTTTCGAAACCGTTATGCCGACACGGTTTACCTTCGTTTTCAGCGGATTTTCGCGGGCAAGCCGCGATGCGCGGTAATCGGTCAAAACATATACCGCAATATGTTTGCAAAAGAGCTTGTCCCCTTTTGCGTACACCTTCTTGTAAAGGTGATTTTCGGAAATGGCTATGTTTT
>JAGAAM010000107.1 GCA_017615235.1 Clostridia bacterium | reverse complement strand
CAAGGTCTTTGTCGACGTCGAAGGTGTTGTTGTTCTCGTTAAGAAAACAATGCGAGGGATCGTCGACGTATTCGTCGATCGTGAAAGAATTGAGCACGGCGCGTTTTACCATAAGGTAATCTACCGCGTTTATTTCGCCGTCGTGGTTGATGTCCGCGCTGAGATATCCCCACATATCGTCTATTTCGAAGCTTTTAAGTACGTGCCGTTTTATCATAAGATAATCGACGGCGGTTACTCCGTCGGCGCCGTTTACGTCGCCCATATCGCGCAGAGCCGCGGCGGAAAGCGCAAGAGGCAGCGCCGAAAGCACGGCGATAACGAGGAGGACCGAAACGAGTTTTCTTGCGATTTTCATTTATTTGCTCCTTTACCTGTTTTTGTGTAAATATGATACTCCCGTGCGGGCGTTTTGTCAACATCGATCCAAATAAAAAACTCCTCTTGAATTTAGGCGCCCGAAGTATTAAAATAGGATCAGTAACAGTTGTGAGGCGTTAATATGAAGATTTCAACCGAGATAAATTCGATCGTCCAGTTCGTCGGGTTCGAGGACGCAATAAGGTTAGTCGCCGACGCAGGCTTCGACGCCTGGGATTTTTCGATGCACGTCATGGCGTGCTACGACTGGCGCACCGGCAAGGTATACGAGAGCGGACATCCGCTCAACGGCGACGGCTATCTTGAATACGCGTACAGGCTCGGCGAGATCGCGAAAGAATGCGGGATCGTCTGCAACCAGTCGCATTCGCCTTATCCCGTCTACGTTCCGGAGGTCGCCGCGAAGGCGTACCGCGCGATCGACTGCACCGCCGCCGTCGGCGGAGATATCTGCGTCATCCATCCGCTCCATCTGAGCACCGCCGCCGAGAACGCGGAATATTTCGCGCCGTATCTCGCCTACGCGAAGGAAAAGGGCGTTCGTATCGCCGTGGAGAATATGTACGGCTGGGACAACGCCGCCGGGCACGCTTCGCCCGCCGCCTGCAGTTCGCCTCAAAGCTTTATCGAACACCTCGAAGCGGTCGGCGACCCTTCGTTCGTCGCCTGCCTCGATATAGGTCACGCGGAGATGATGCACTACGAAGGCGTCACTGCCGTCGATATGATAAACGCTCTGGGCGGTAAATACATAAAAGCGCTGCACATGCACGACAACGACCGCTGCGGAGACAAGCACCAGATACCTTTTTCGATGGACATCGACTTCGAGCCGATAGTAAAAGCGCTTAAAAAGACCGGCTACGACGGATATTTCACGCTCGAAGCCGTCGGATACTTGGCAAAACATTCCCCGAACGACATTAAAGGCGGAGTAAAAAAACTCGCCGCCGCCGCAAGACGGTTAGCGGATATGTACGAGAGTTATTGAACGGAGCGGATCATGATTGAACTTGTCGAATTGAACGAAGACAACTTTTTTGAAGCGAGAGCGCTTTCGGCAGCTGAAGACCAAAAGGGCTTTCTCGATTGCGCCTTGGGCATAATCGCCCGCGGATATATCTATCGCGATTCGCGCGCGAGGGTGATAGGCATATCGGAGGACGGCAAACTGATCGGTCTTGCGCTTGTCAAGGATATGGACGAAGAGCCCGCGTGTTACGACCTTCAGCAGTTTATGATAGACCGCGAATATCAGGGCAGGGGATCCGGCACGGAGGCATTGAAGCTGATACTTGACGATCTTTCAAATGAACGCAAATACGGTTGCGTCGAGGTCTGCGTCAAGAATACCGATCTCGCCGCATTGCGCGTTTACGAAAAAGCCGGCTTTGAAGATACCTGCTATATCGATCCGGACGCACCGGATTGCCTGAATTTAATGTATTATTTCAAATAAAAACCGAACGCAAAAAAGGATGCGGCGACGCATCCTTTTTCATTATGCCGTTTTACCTTAAAGTGACCCTGTGAGTCACGCTGCCGAAAGAGCAGGCGACCAATACGTAATCGAGCGTGATCTCCGTCACGCTGTGCGGAGCGACGGTCACGCGGTATTCGTAGCTTACGGAGCTTTCCGCCTGCCCGGCGGTGAGCCGCGCTTCAAGGATATTTCCGTCCTTGTCGCGCACGAGCATCGCGAGCGAGCCGTTGTCTTTCATCGAAAAGGTGACGGTGCGTTCCTTATCGCCCTGATTGACGAGCAGGAAATGATCCTGGTATTCGATCATCCAGTTGGCGGTGTTCGCCGGATCGCCGGCTCCGTCGGCGTGGTCGTTGTCCACCGTCACGCGGCGTCCGTGATCGTCAACGCAGTTGAACGCGACCATATCCGTTCCCACGGCGTCGTGACTGTTCTGCGGGTTGAGGTGCGTCATCCAGCTCCGCGCTTTTTTTACTGTGTGAGGAGTGCTGTTGTAAGCCGAGTAGGGCGACACCGCCCGAGGTACTTTTTCGGCGTAGTAATTCGTATAAGTCACCGGGAGCGTACCCGCGCGCGTGGAATCGTTGAAGGTCCAGGTCATGTAATTGTCGATCACTCCGGCGTGATCCGCGGTGCCGAGGTACTGTCCGGCGTAAGCCCCGGTGCGGTAGCCTTTCGCTTCCGGGTTTGCAACGACTTGGGAAGGATCGGTATAGCAATACATCGTCCCGGTCACGCTGCCTCCGGCGACGCTGAATCTCACGTTGCCGTTGGCGCAGCGTATCGTGCCGAGCGGTCTGTCCGCGCTGTTATCGACGCTGATATTCATATATGCGTCCGCCGAGGTGCCGCCGATGACGTAAAAGTATTCGTACGGCGGGAGCCGGTAGGTGACCGGCCGGAACACGCGCGGAACGTAATTCCGGTAAGCGTAATCGAGGTTGGCGTATTTCGCGGTGATAGTACCGTTCGACGTGAGATAATCGTCCGGGAGTTTGAACGAAACGTTGTAAAAATCGTACCACGCCCGCTGCCCGAACCAGGTCCCTTCCGTCTGGTACCCGATATTCAGCACCGTGACGTAAACGTCGCTGTCGCCTTCGTTTTTAAGCTGATAGCCGAGGTAAAACGGAGCTTTTGAATAATTCGCGTGCTCGAAGGTCATATATATCTCGCCTGTAAGCCCTTCGTCGCGCATGAACGCCTCGCCGACGTTCTGATCAGGCACCATCTCCGGGTTGTTGCAGTAAACATAAGTCCCGCCTTCGCGCTTTACGTAATCGATTTTCGCCGGGACGAGCGGATCGCCTTCGCCGCTTTCAAGCGGTATTTCCGTCACGTCGGCGGCTTTTCCGGTGTCGTAGGGGAGCGTGACAAGGTTATTGTCCGCCTGCGCTTTAAGCTCGAAGCGCGCGTTAGCTTCCGCCGTTTCGATCTTTAACGTAACTATATCGTTTTCTTTAAGTTCGGCTTCGATCCCGTTCCCGCAGGCGATAAGAGCGCCGTCTTTGTAAAGCGAGACCGTTCCTTCGTCGCAGAAGAGGGAATACACGTCGTCGTAGGGAGCGTAAACGGTGTAACTGCGTTCGCCGTTTTCGTCGGTCACGTCGATAATGCCGGAAAGGCGGAACACCGCGAT
>JAGAAM010000106.1 GCA_017615235.1 Clostridia bacterium | reverse complement strand
GTCGGTATCCGGAACGCAGAAGAATTCAAGTTCCATCTGCTCGAACTCGCGCACGCGGAAAATAAAGTTGCCGGGAGTGATCTCGTTGCGGAAGGATTTGCCGATCTGACCGATACCGAAGGGCAGTTTTTTGCGCGTAGTGCGCTGTACGTTGGCGAAGTTCACGAAAATGCCCTGCGCCGTTTCCGGGCGGAGATAGACGGTGTTCTTCGCGTCCTCGGTAACGCCCTGAAAGGTCTTGAACATAAGGTTGAACTGGCGGATGTCGGTGAAATTATGTTTTCCGCAGGAAGGGCAGGGGATGTTGTTGTCGTCGATGAAAGCCTTCATCTCCGCCTGCGAGAAGGCGTCGATCGGTTTATCGAGAGTCTTGCCGTTCTCGTTGACCCAGTCCTCGATTATCTTGTCGGCTCTGAACCTTTCCTTGCATTCGCGGCAGTCCATCAAAGGATCGGAAAACCCGCCGAGGTGGCCGGAAGCGACCCAGGTCTGGGGGTTCATTAGGATCGCGGAATCGAGCCCGACGTTGAGCTTGTTCTCCTGGACGAACTTTTTCCACCAGGCGCGCTTTACGTTGTTTTTGAGCTCCGCGCCCAACGGACCGTAGTCCCAGGTGTTTGCGAGACCGCCGTATATTTCGCTCCCCGCGAAGATGAATCCGCGCGATTTGCAGAGCGCGACGATCTTTTCCATTGTTTTTTCGGTGTTTTTCATTGCTTTATATCTCCTTTTTGTCTTTTTTCAGTTTGTTGACCTGCCGCTGCGCCATAACGAGGCGGTAATACCTTCCTCCGGCGCGCATAAGTTCCTCGTGAGTGCCGATCTCCTCGATCCCGCCTTTTTCGAACACCGCGATCTTCGTCGCGTTGCGCAAAGTCGAAAGCCGGTGCGCGATCGCTATCGTCGTCCTGCCTCCGGCAAGCCGCGCGATCGCGTCCTGGATCTGTTTTTCGGTCTCGGTATCGAGCGAGCTCGTCGCCTCGTCGAGTATGAGTATCCGCGGGTTGCGGAGTATCGCCCTCGCTATCGCGATACGCTGGCGTTCGCCGCCCGAAAGCGTGTGGCCTTTGTCGCCGACGTAGGTGTTGTATCCGTCCGGCTGGCGCATTATGAACTCGTGCGCGTTGGCAAGCTTCGCGGCTCGTATGACATCCTCGCGGCTCGCGCCGGGTTTGGCGTAGGCGATATTGCCGTAGATCGTGCCGTTGAACAGGAAAGTATCCTGAAGCACCGCGCCGATCTGGGAACGGTAGGAATGCTGGTCGATGCTTCTTATATCCCTTCCGTCGACCGTAAGGCTTCCGCCGGTGAGGTCGTAAAGCCTCAGCACGAGGTTGGAAAGCGTGGTCTTGCCGACTCCGCTCCGCCCGACGAGACCGATCATCTCGCCGCGCCGTATCTCAAGGTTGATATTGCGCAGCACTATCTCGCCGTCGGCATAGCCGAACGAGGCGTTTTTGAATTCAATGTCGCCGTTGATCGCAAGATCTTCGCCGCCTTCCGGCATTTCCGGTTTTTCGTCGAGCAGCTCGACGATCTTCGAGAGCGAGACTATCGACCTCGATATCCTTCGCGGAAGGAACGACATCCAGCGGATCGGGCCGTATATCAGCGCGACGTAGGAAAGGAACGCCGTCAGCGCACCGAGCGTGACCGTCCCGCCGGAGGTGATGAACGAGGGATCGCCGACGAGTTCGCGCCCC
Source organism: Clostridia bacterium (assembly GCA_017615235.1). The sequence goes on along the minus strand of JAGAAM010000106.1, from coordinate 6,479 downwards.
ATAAAGTAGAGCACCGCGAATTCGCCGATACCCAGCAGGAAGTTGGCAAACGGCATAACGAGGTTCCAGAACACCTCGTTTTTCTTCGAGATGTCGGCTATTCGCTTCGCCGCTTTATCGAAACGCTCTTCCTCGCGCTTTTCGGCGCCGTGAGTTTTTACCTCGCGCATGCCGGAGAACACGTCGTGCATAAGCGTTCCCGCCTCTTCCTCGACGTTCCACTGGCGGTGATAGCGCCTGTGAGTCCTGTGGAACAGCATACGGAACATTACGAACAGGAACGGCACCGGAAGAAGTATGATAAGCGTGAGCCTCCAGTTCATCGTGAAAAGCACGGCCGCGGAAACGATGAATATCATCACGTTCTGGATCACTTCGGAAAGCAGCATCGTCATGAACTGGCAAAGCTCGTTGGTGTCGCCGGAGATGCGCTGGATCAGCTCGCCGGTGCTCCGGCGGTTGAGTCCGGTCAGCGATAGCTCCTGGATCTTGGCGTAGATATCCTCGCGCAGTTTGAGCGACATCCCTTTAAGCGCCCTTGCGACGAAAAGCTTGCGGAACACCGTCATGACGGCGCTTGCAAGGCCGACCGCCGCCATCGCGAGCACGAGCAGGAGATAGGCGTTCGTCGTTCCGGGATCGTCGCTTCGGAGATAGCCGTCGATCATCGTTTTGTTGATGAGCGGTATCACCATCGCCGCCGCGGAGATCGCGGCGAGCAGCAGTCCGGAGAGCGCGAGTTTGCCGAGCTGAGGCTTCAGATAGGGTATCATCCGGGCGAAAAGGCGTTTTTTCTCGACGCAGTTGAGGCAGGTCGACATTCCCGGGCGGTAGGGCTTTCCGCACTTCGGGCAGCGGCGGATCTCCGGATCGGGGATATCGATCCCGATACGTGCGGAATCGAACTTGCGCGACGCGGCGCGGAATTCCGCCGCGTACTGCATATCTGCGCGGCAAAGCTCGATATCGCCGTCGCCGTCGCTCGTTTCGAGCGAAACGCAGCCCCAGTTTTTGACGAATCTTATCTCGCCGAGGGTTTCGAGCGGATATATCACCGGGTCGCATCCTTCGCGAAGGACGGCGATCTTACCGCCGAAAAGCGCGCAGACGCCCAGGCCGGGCGCGTCTCCGCGAGCGCCGAGATCGAAACGCAGTATATAAGGTTTTTCTTCGCCGCAAAGCTCGCCGACGCGTTCCGTCAAAACGGAAAAATCGGAGATCTGCGGTCTTACGGAAGAAGTTTTCATTACAGATAAAGCTCTATCTTTTTATAACTCCGGCGGTCGAGCGCCTCGTAGTCGTCGACGCGGTAACGGTTGCCGTCGACGTCGGTTATTACAAGCATCCCGCCGCCTACGCGGGCGACGTTGCGGTAGGTGTCGTAGCAGGAAAAGTCCATAACTCCCCGGTCGGTCTCCACGGTCCAGTAGGAATAGCCGAGCTTTTCGTCGAGCGATCTTATCGACTTTATCACCGGGCAAAGGTATTTCCGGTCAAGCTCGTCGCGGATTATTTTTACGGCGTCTTCGCCGAAATCCGAAAGCCGGCGTATCAGCGCGTACTCCCTCCCGTCGCGGTCAAGGACGGAGATATACTCGTCGGGCGTCTCGAAGGGGAAACAGCGGTGGAGCCAGACCCTTCCGAAATCCTGTTTGACCGGGGTGCCGTCGGCGGGGGCCTCAAGATCGTCGCCGCGCTTCGGGAGAACGGCTTCCAACGCGGGGAAACCGCCCTTGGTAACGTAGAAACGCGCGTTTTCGGGGGTGAGATATGTTATTTCAGCAAGATCTAAAAAGTTTTCGGACATTATTATTCAACTCCTACGGTTTTAAGCGCCTCCGCCTGGAGTTTATACAGCTTGTAATAAACCCCTTTTTGTTTCAAAAGTTCCTCCGCCGTGCCGGTCTCCGCGACCTTGCCGTTTTCGAGCGCGATAAGCTTGTCGGCGTTGCGGAGCGTCGAAAGGCGGTGGGCGATGATGACCGTCGTGCGGTTTTCGGTGAGCCGTTCAAGGGCGCCCTGGATATTCCGCTCGGTCTGGGTGTCCATCGCGGCGGTGGCTTCGTCGAGTATAAGTATCTTCGGGTCGCGAAGCAGCGCCCTTGCTATCGAGATGCGCTGTTTTTCGCCTCCGGACAGTTCCTTTTGTCCCATTCCGATCTGCGAATCGTAGCCGTCCGGCATCTTGATTATGAAATCGTGCGCGGACGCCGCCTTCGCCGCGGCGATGACCTCCTCCTGCGTCGCGTCGGGGCGCGCGTAGCGGATGTTGTCGGTCACGCTGCCGCGGAAAAGATAGGTCTCCTGCGAGACTATCGCGATGTTCTCGCGCAGGTAGGAGAAAGGCAGTTTTTTGATATTCACGCCGTCGATGTCGACTTCGCCCTCTTTTACGTCGTAAAGCCTTGTGAGCAGGTTCGCAAGCGTGCTTTTGCCGGCGCCGGTCTGACCGACTATGCCCAAAGTGCTTCCGGCGGGGATATCGAAGCTCACGCCGTCGATGACCTTTTTGTTCTCGACGTAGGAGAACGAAACGTTTTTGAATTCGACTTTTCCTTCGGAAGTATCCGGAACGACCGGATCTTCGCATTCACGGACGTCGGGAACGGCGTCGGTGATCTCGAAAAGACGCTGGAAGGAGTTGAGCGATTCGCTCCACCAGTTCGCGACGTCGGCGAGCTGTTCGATCGGGCCGTAGATCAGCGAGAAATATGCGATGAACGCCATCAGCCGTCCGTAGGACATATCGCCTGCGGCGGTCATGACCTGGATACCGCCGACCGCCCATACGACGTAGGAACCGATGCGCAGAACGTAGTAAAGCATCGGATAGACCCGCGATTCGTGGCTTTCAAGCTCGTACTGCGCTCCGGCGTAATCGCTGCTCCTGCCGCCGAAACGGCGGTTTTCCTCGTCCTCGCGGGAGAAAGTCTTTACGACGCGCATCCCGTTGAGCACGTCGGAGATGAGCGAATTCATCGAACGGCGGCGGGAATAGCGCTTCGCGTGGAGCTTTTCGTAGATCCCGAAAAGGAATCTGAACGCGAAGAAGAACAGCGGGATGGTTATGAAAGTATAAAGCGCGAGTACGACGTTCTGGGTGAACATGACCGTGACGACGACGGTTATCTGGATTATATTCAGCACGAAATAGGGAAATCCGTCGCAGAAGAACCAGTAAAGCGTAAGGCTGTCGGAGTTCACCTGGGTCATAAGTCCGCCGGTCTGGCGGTTGGTGAAGAACCCGAGCGAAAGGTCGCTCACGGTATTGAAGATCGTCTTCTTGACGTCATATGTCACGTTCGCGGCTACCGACGCGCTCAAGCCGCCGGTGACCAGATTCACCGCAAGCGCGGCGACGCGCACCGCGATTATCATAAGCACGATCCTGCCGACGTCGGCGGCTGTCGACGCCGGATCGGTGAGTATGTCGTCGTAAAGCAGCTCGTTGCCGATATAGGGCGCGAGCATACCGAGCGCGGCGGTCATCGCGAACGCCAGGATCATTATAAGTATGTATTTTTTGTATCTGATAAACTGCTTCGCAAGGCGCTTGACGAGTCTTACCTTGTCGGCGCAGTTCGGGCAGTCCTTAAGCTCGTCGTCGGGATAACGCCTGCCGCATTTCGGGCAGGTGTGGTTTTCATAACTTTCGTCGGAATAATCCTCGTCCTTAAGCACGCCGTTCTTTTTAAGGTCCTCGACCGCGCGGCAGAAGACCGCGGCGCCGTGTTTGAAAGCGGAGGAAAAATTATATATCGTTTTTTCGTTCCCGCCGACCTCGCAGACGACGCGCCCGGTGGAGATCAGCTGTTCTGCTCTCGGTTCGCCGCAATCGGTAAGATCGAATACCTCGAAGCGGTTCACGCGGTATTCCTCGTTCCGGACCGGAGCGCCGTCTATCCGGCGGCCTTTGCGTTTTATGAGCAAAATGCCTTCGGCGACCGCGAACTTTTTATCCGTGAGGAAAACGTAGGTATCGGCGCGGGAACCGTCGATGGCGAAATCGGAGCGCAGCGAAAGAACAACGTCGTCTCCTCCGAATCCCTCGGAAGCGAAAAACGCCGTCACGGACGGATGTATTCTGTCTACGCAAAGATTTTTCAAGGCTTTTTCTCCGGAAACACATATTGACCCATTTTGTCGATTGATTATACCACGAACGTAAATAAAAATCAACCTTGTATATATTTTATTTCAGTAATATAAAAGCACACTTGCATATTCCGCGGCGATGTGGTAAAATAGCGATTACAGAAGAAAAAACTTCACCGGAGCGTAAAAGCAATGAAAAAGATCGCGATCCTCGGGTTCGGCGTGGTCGGCAGCGGGATATACGAAGTCATGTCCGACTGCAAAACCTTTCCGCTGTCCGAAACCGAAATCAAATATATCCTCGACAGAAGGAGCTTTCCGGGCCACCCCCTTAACGGCAGAGTGACCGACGATATCGACAGGATCGTCAACGATCCGGAGATCGCCGTCGTCGTCGAGACGATGGGAGGTATCGAACCTGCGCACAGGTTCAGCCTCGCCGCGCTCAAAGCCGGAAAGAGCGTTGTCACCTCCAACAAAGCCGTCGTCGACAAATACGGCGAGGAACTCGAGCGCACCGCCGCCGAAAACGGCGTATGCTATCTTTACGAGGCGAGCGTAGGCGGCGGCATACCGCTTATAGCTCCCTTACGCGATTGCTTCACCGCCGAAAGGATCACGCGCATCGCCGGCATCCTCAACGGCACGACTAACTATATCCTCACCACGATGCTGACCGAGAAAAGATCGTTTGCCGACGCTCTCGCGAGCGCGCAGTCGCTCGGTTACGCGGAAGCCGACCCGCACGACGACGTCGCCGGCATAGACCCTGCGCGCAAGATCGCGATACTCGCCGGGATCGCCTTCGGGAATTATATCTCATACGAGAGCATACCCGTCATCGAGGGCATCGAAAACGTCACCTCCGAGGACATCGTCCTCGCCGATCACCTCGGCTGCCGTATAAAACTGCTCGCCGTTGCCGAAAAGGCCGGCGACCGCGCAATACTTTGCGTCGCGCCGTTCCTCGTCGGGTTCGACCACCTGTTCCACGCGGTAAACGGCGTTCAGAACGCGGTAAGCGTTATCGGAAGTTCCACCGGCGAATCGGTGTTTTACGGCCCCGGAGCCGGCAGTCTTCCCACCGCCTCCGCCGTCTGCGCCGACATAGTGCGCGCGCTTTCGGGGCAAAAGGCGTTCACGCCGCGCGCCAAATGCGCCGATAACTTCGCCGTTCCCGCAGAAGAATTCGAATTCGCGACCGTCACGCTGCCCAACGGCAAAAAATACAGGATGATCTGATATGTTGAAATACGTCTTTTTCGGCGTCGCTATCGCGCTGTTCGCGGTCTCGCTGTTTCTCAACAAAAAAGTAAAAGACTCGATGAAAGCAACCGCGTCTCTTCCGGATGAAGAAAAGGAAGAAGCCGCGAAAAAGCAGAACAAACTCCGCATCGCGATCTATTCGCTCGACGCCGTCGCCGCCGCGTGCGCGATCGCGGTATTCTTCGTTAAACAATGACGGGCGATACTTATTCCGTAAAGCCGGTCGCGCATATCCGCAACGCGATGAAAAGCAAATTCGGCATCCCGCGCCAGAGCCTGCTTGCGCAGGAAGTGATCTCCGAGATAGTCTTCGAACCGGAATTCCGCATCGACGAAACGCTCCGCGGGATCGAGGGGTTTTCACACCTCTGGCTGATATGGTATTTCAGCGAGACTGCGGATCACGGCTGGTCGCCGACGGTAAGACCGCCGAGGCTCGGCGGCAACGAGAGGATGGGCGTTTTCGCGACGAGGTCGCCTTTCCGCCCCAACGGGCTGGGGCTTTCCGCCGTGAAGCTTTTAAAGGTCGAAAAACGCGCAAACGAGGGCAGCGTGCTGACCGTCGCGGGCGCAGATCTTATGGACGGCACGCCGATATTCGATATAAAGCCCTATCTTCCGTACGCCGACAGTATCCCGGACGCCTCGTGCGGCTTCGCGCCGGACGGCGGAAAGACGCTTTGCGTGGATATGACCGCCGTCGAAAACGTCCTTACGGATAACGAAAAAAGCGAGATAAAAGCGCTCCTCGAGCGCGACCCGCGTCCGCGTTACCAGGACGACCCGGAGCGCGTCTACGCCATGCGCTACGGCGAAAAGGACATAAAATTCAAAGTCGAAGGCGATAAGATGACCGTGCTTTCGGCGGAATAAAAAACGAAAAAGGCCTTTGCAAAGGTCTTTTTTCGATTACGGATTTTATTTCTATTGCAAAATAGTATTTATTGTGTTATACTTATATGAAAAAATATGTCCGTGACCGATTATGTGAAATTTTAGGGCTTTCAGGTGTCTTTTATGAAAATTGCAAGAAAAATCATGCTGTTCCTTCTTGTGGCGGTGATACTGGTCCTGTTCTCGACGGAGACGATATTCGCCTACGGCAGATACAACCGGAC
>JAGAAM010000007.1 GCA_017615235.1 Clostridia bacterium | reverse complement strand
TTGAATACCTCCGTTTTATAAATTTATTTCAGCAGGCTTTCGCCTTTACTGCGTATTTATCGGACGGCTAAACCGCTCCGAAAAAAAGTCGATCCTGAATTCCGGATCATCTCCCCGTCGATCCGAATCCGCCTTTTCTTTCTCCGGAGCAATCGTCGTCAACGGTTATACCGTACGGAACGAAAATCCCCTGGGCGAAAGCGGAACCCTTTTTTACCTCATAATCGCGGTCCCCGCCGACGAGTTTTATCATGATATGCCCCTCGTTATCGGCGTTATAATAATCCGAATCGATGATCCCGGCGGTGTTCGCAAGGCGGACGCCGTATTTAAAGCCGGATCCGGAGCGCGGCAGGATCATAAAGAACCAGCCGTCCTCGATCTTCACCCTTATCCCGGTCCTTATAATTATCTCTTCTCCGGCTTTGAGGGTGAAATCGCAGGGGGAAAAAATATCGTAACCCGCCGAACCCGCCGTGGCGCGTTTCGGGAGGATTATACCGTCATAACCTTCGCCGCCGAACTGTTCCGGCGAGACTTTGAAAAACCGCGCTATGCGTTCCATTATTCCCAACCTCCGTTCACATCGAGCACCGCGCCGGTAACGTAACCGCCGCAGGCGAGAAAATAAACCGCCTCCGCGACTTCACGCGCGGTGCCGAAACGGCAAAGCGGTATGTCGTCGGAAAGCCTTTCGACGTCCTCGAATCCGAGGTCGCCGTTCATATCTGTATCGATTATCCCCGGGCATACGCAGTTGACGCGGATACCGGAGGGCCCTAACTCCTTCGCGAGCGCCTTCGTGAACCCGATCAGCCCGGCTTTCGCGGCGGAATAATCGACTTCGCAGCTGCCGCCCGTCTTCCCGAAGACCGAGGAAACGTTGACGATACTGCCGCTTTTGCGCTTTATCATCGCCGGCGCGTAAAGCCTTGAAAGTTCGATCGGCGCGAAGAGATCGACGGCGTAAAGCTTTGCCGATTCGCCCTGGCTTACCGCATCGAAAGGCTTGACGAGCGCGATTCCCGCGTTGTTTACGAGCACGTCCGGGCAGGGGCATTTTTGCGCGATCTCAAAGACGCTTTCCGGTTTTGAAAGATCCGCCCGGATATGATCGCACCACGGAAATTCGGCGCAGAAAGCGATCGCGTCGTCGACGCTTTGGTTGCAGTGGACGGTGACTTTAAATCCGTTTTCGGCGAAAACGCGGCTTATCTCCGCCCCTATCCCCCGCGCTCCGCCGGTGACGAGCACGGTTTTTCTTTCGCTGTCGTTCATTTCTTCTTCGCCTGTTCCAAAAGTTTTTTCAGGTCGCTTTTGCTGTATTTGTAAACTTTGTCGCAAAAACCGCAGGACATCACCGTTTCCTCGTCGGAAGCGATCATATCACAGAGTTCCTTCGCACCGAGCGAGATCAGCGCGGCATCGGTCTTTTCGCGGCTGCAGTCGCATTTATAGGCGCATTCGATCTCGTCGAAAATATCGTATTCCAGCCCGTCGAAAACGGCGGCGAGCACGTCTTCGGCGGTCCCGTCGAGCAGTATCTCGGTGACGGAACGCATCTTTTTCGCGTTTTCTTCAAGCTTTAAAGCGACTTCGTCGTCGGCAAACGGCAAAAGCTGTACAAGCGCGCCGCCTGCGCGCTTGATCGTAAGATCGCGGTCGACCAGCACGCCTAAAGCGCAGACGGTGGGTATCTGTTCGCTCGTCGCGTAGTAATAGGCGATGTCGTCGCCTATCTCGCCGGTCTGTATCTCCGAAACGCCGACGTAGGGTTCGGCGCCGCCGGCGTCGCGCAGGACGTACATATTCCCTTTGCCGATACAGCCGCCGACGTCAAGTTTGCCGTCGCGGCGCAGAGGCAGATCGCAGCGCGGGTTCTGGATGAAACCGCGGACGTTGCCGCACCAGTCGCCGCTCGCCACCACCGAACCGCCGGGGCCGTCGCCCTTGAAGCGGATTGTGAGAAGGTCTTCTTTTTCGCCGAGCATCGAACCGGCGAGCGAAGCGGCTATAAGCGTCCTGCCCAAAGCGGCGGAAGCCGTCGGCGAGGTGTCGTGTATCTCGCGGGCGCGCTCGACTATATCGCGCGCGTCGGTGACCATCGCCCTCGCGGAGCCGTCTTTTGTTATTGCACGAATGATCTTTGCCATTTTTTATTCCTTAAAAGTCAGTTTTGGATTTTCCCGGACGATACCGCGCCGACGGAGCCGTCTTTGAGCCTCAGCGTGAACGCCTTGCCGTCAGGCAGTTCGCCGACCGAGCGAAGCGCCTTGCCGTTTTCGTCGAAAGCGACGGAAAACCCGCGCCCGAGCACTGCGAGCGGATCGAGCCCGTCGAGCTTTTCGCGCTTGAGCCTTAACGCCATCTTTTCACGCTCGATGCGGTTGTTCACCGCGCTTACGAGCTTTTCCTCGTCCCTGGCGACCTGCATCCGCCTTTCGTCGAAATAGGCGCGCGGGCTTTTCATGACCGGGCGGTTCGCGAAATTCGCAAGCCGCTGGCGGGAATATCTAATGCCGTTTATCAGGTGGGAATCGATACGCTTTTGAAGGTTCTCAAAGCGGCGGCCGACCTCCTTGACGTCGGGAACGGCGAGCTCCGCCGCCGCGCTCGGAGTGGGAGCGCGCAGATCGGCGACGAAATCGCAGATCGTGAAATCGGTCTCGTGTCCGACGGCGGAGATTATCGGGGTCGCGCAGTCATATACCGCGCGTGCGAGGTTTTCGTCGTTGAAGCACCAGAGGTCCTCCGTCGAGCCGCCGCCCCGCCCGATGATGATCACGTCGCAGCCGCCTTTTTCATCGAGTATCTTAAGCGCGTTTATCAGCTGCGCCGGAGCGGAAGGCCCCTGCACGAGCGAAGGGAAAAGTTTTATCTTCGCCGCCGGGAAACGGCGGTGGGTAACGTTTATCATATCGCGCACCGCGGCGCCGCCGGGAGCGGTTATCACGCCTACGGTGAAGGGGTATTTCGGGATCTTTTTCTTGTGTTCCGGAGCGAAAAGTCCCTCTTTCGAAAGCTTTTCTTTAAGCTGTTCGAAGGCGATAAAAAGCGAACCCGCTCCGTCGGGTTCCATCGTATCGGCGTAAAGGCGGTACTGACCGTCGCGGACGAATACCGACACCCTGCCGCCGCATATGACTTTCATTCCGTTTTCCGGCTCGAAGCGCAGTTTCGAAGCGCCGCCGAACATAGTGCCCTGGATCGCGGATTTTTCGTCCTTGAGCGTGAAATAGATATGCCCGCTCCCGCCGTAGACCCGTACGTTCGAAAGTTCGCCCTTTACCAGCACGTCGGCAAGCAGCGGAGCGGTGCTCATATAATCCCTTATGTAGGTGTTGAGCTGTTCTACCGAAAGCGGCTGTCGTTCGGCGTTCATTCGGAGTCCTCCGGCTTTTTCCGGGCTTCGGGCTTTTCGAGTCCCTGCGTGAGCCTGCCGAGCACGCCGTTGATGAAGGGCAGCGATTTTTCGTCGTCGTATTTACGCGCTATCTCCAAAGCCTCGTTGAGAGTGACCTCCACGGGTATCTCCGGGAACCAGAAAAGCTCCGCGCAGGCGACGCGCAGCACGGCGAGGGTCACTTTGCCGATCCGGTCGAACTTCCAGTTCTGCGAAGCGTCAGCGATCTTCTCGTCGATGTCGCCCGTATTGTCGCTTACGGTGCGGAAAAGCTGTTCCGCAAAGGATCCGACGGCGTCTTCGCCGCGGTCCTCGCGCGCCGAAAGCATTATTTCGTCCGGAGTGCGCGCAATATCGAATTCCTGTTCGAAAACGAAACGCATTGCGGCTTCCCGCGATTCTCTCCGTGTCATAAGACCTCTCCGTTGTTAATCACAGATTTTTCAAGTATGCCGGCGCATTCGCCCGCGCCGACGATGTAATGCTCGATAAGGTTTATGTCATTGGCGGCAAGATGCACCGCCATCCTTTTGGTCGTAGCTATATCGTCCGAAGAGGGGATGACGCTCCCGCTCGGGTGATTGTGGGCGATGACGACCGACCTGCCGCGGCAGCGGATGACGCCCTCGGTAATGGCGCGCATCGGGAACCACGCGGAGCTTATATCACCCCTGAAGACGAATTCCGAATCCAGCAGTTCGCCGTTTTCGCCGAGATAGGCGGCGAAGACCGATTCGCTGCGCACGCCCTCGAAGACGCGCAGCAGGAATTCCGTCGCCGTTTTCCCGTCGCGCAGGTCGCCTTTTCCGACCGCGCCTGCATCGCGCAGAGACACCTGGCGGAGGAGCAGGAAAAACACCTCCGCGTTCTCCTTGATGCCCTTAACCTGCGAAAGCGATCCGCCGTCGGCGTCGAGCACGCCTTTGATCGAGCCGAATTTCGCCAGGAGTTCATCCGCGATCGGCTTCGTGTCGATACGCGGAAGGACGTAATAGAGGAGCATTTCAAGCAGTTCCCTGTCGGTAAGTACGTATCCGCCGGAATTGAGCACCCTGTCCTTCTGCCGTGCGCGGTGTCCCGTCCCCATTATTCGTTCCCGGTGACGATCTTCATCGTATCGGAGGCGATGACGAGTTCCTCGTTGGTCGGGATGACGAGCACCTTG
>JAGAAM010000105.1 GCA_017615235.1 Clostridia bacterium | reverse complement strand
TACAAGCATAGCGATTCCCGACAGCGTAACGAGCATAGGCAGTGAAGCTTTCTGGTGCTGCACTTCGCTTGAAAGCATAACGATCGGCAGCGGCGTAACAAGCATAGGCAGACAAGCTTATGAAGACACTTTATATTACAGCAACGAAAGCAACTGGGAAAACGGCGTTTTGTATATCGATAAATATCTCATAAGAGCAAAAGATGATATTTCCGGAGCATATGCTATCAAAGGCGGTACGCTTTGCATCGCATTTGGCGCTTTCCGCGACTGCACCTCGCTTACAAGCATGGTTATCCCCGACAGCGTAACGAGCATAGGCGGATATGCTTTTTCCGACTGCGCCTCGCTTACAAGCATGGTTATTCCCGACGGCGTAACGAGCATAGGCGAAGGTGCGTTCTTATACTGCCCCTTGCTTGAAAGCGTAACGATCGGCAACGGTGTAACGAGCATAGGCGATTATGCTTTCCACAACTGCCTGTCGCTTGAAAACGTAACGATCGGAAACGGTGTAACGAGCATTGGTGCGAGTGCTTTCTCCTACTGCACCTCGCTTACAAGCATAGAGATCCCCGACAGCGTAACGAGCATAGACACACAAGTTTTCTCCTACTGTACCTCGCTTAAAAGCATAACGATCGGCAAAAGCGTAACGAGCATAGGCCAGAGTGCTTTCGAAAGCTGCACTTCGCTTACAAGCGTGACGTTTGCAAACCCGAACGGATGGTGGGTATCGACTTCGTCATCCGCGGCGAGCGGAACGAATTTAAGTTCTTCCGATCTTTCGGATCCTGCAATAGCGGCGAGGTGTTTAACAAGCACATACAGCGATTTCTACTGGCACAGAAGCTGACGGAACAGAACGTAAAAAAGGAAGGGTCCGCCCTTCCTTTTTTGTCGAGATGTTTGCTTTGCAAACCCGATATAACGGCTTCGCAGTTTCGATATTCCGCCTTCGGCGGATCGATATGCGCTTACGCGCAAGGATTTTTATTTCCCGCATTCGTCCGGAGGAAAATACTTTACGAGTATCGCGTCGTCGCCGATACGGACTACGTCGCGCCAGGGTATCGTTATACGGTTCTTCTGCGAGAGCGAGGCGAACATCCCGCCGCCGGGAAGGATGATCGCCTTGACGTTTCCGTTGAACACGTCGATCTCCATATCGCAGATACTTCCGAGCATCGAGGCGTCCTTGATATTGACGACCTCCTTTTTTGAAAGCTCCGAAAGAGTCGCGCTCTCAGGCGCGCCGGTCACAAGAGTATGCATATCAGACCGCCGCTGCCCTCGTTGATGATCCGTTTTATCGTCCCGGCGATCTTCGTTCTGGCGTCGTCGGGCATATGCGCGAGCTTGCTGTTGAGCCCTTCGCTGACGAGCTCGTGAAGAGTTTTGCCGAACATATTGGACTCCCATATCTTCTTCGGGTCTTCCTCGAACTCTTTCAAAAGGAAGCTGACCAGTTCTTCCGACTGGCTTTCGGTGCCGACTATCGGGTTGACTTCCGTCTCGATATCCGCTTTCATCATGTGTATCGAAGGCGCGCTGGCTTTCAGCTTTACTCCGTAGCCGCCCGGCTGTTTGACTATCTCCGGTTCTTCAAGAGTAAGGTCGTCTATCGAGGGCATGACGATCCCGTAACCGTCGTTCATCACGTCGTCGATCGCGGAGGCGACTTTATCGTATTTCTTCTTCGTCTGCGCCAGTTCGCTTATTATGCGGAACAGTTCGCGCTCGTTTTCGATCTCGAACCCGCTTTTTTCGCCCAGCACCGAATAGAAAAGCCTTTCCGGCGCGGTGACTTCGATCCTCGCGCTGCCTTTGCCGAGGTCTAAAAGAGTCATCGCGGCTTTCATTCCGTCGCTTTGTTTGAATCCCGCCGCCGCGTCGCGTATCTCGCCGACCCTGCGGATGGTTTTCACGCTGTCGCGCACCTCGGAATAAAGCCGCTTTTTAAGCCCGTCGCTTTCGTCGAGCGCGTCGATCCACTTCGGCAGCGCGAACCTTATCTCCCTTACCGGGAATTCGTAAAGTATCCCTTTTAAAATATCCGTGATCTCGGCTTCGCCCATCTCGCGGCAGTTCATCGCCATTACCGGGACGTTGAATTTTTCCTCAAGCTCCGCGGCGGTCGCGCGCGACCTCAGCGAATTCGGCTGAAGGCAGTTCAGCACCACGACGAAAGGCTTGCTGATCGCTTTAAGTTCGTTGATAACGCGGCTTTCCGCGTCGATGTACGCTTCGCGCGGGATGTCGCTTATGCTTCCGTCGGTGGTGACGACTATACCGACGGTCGAATGGTCGGTTATGACCTTTTTCGTCCCGGTCTCCGCCGCTTCCTCGAAGGGCAGGGGAGTTTCCGACCAGGGAGTCATGACCATCCTCGGTTCGCCGTCCTCCGAAAGCCCCATCGCTCCGGGGACGATATAGCCCACGCAGTCGACCAGGCGTATCCGGCATTTCGTATCGCCGTCGAGCGTCACTTCGGCGGCGTTTTCCGGGATGAACTTCGGTTCCGTCGTCATGACCGTCCTTCCGGAAGCCGACTGGGGCATCTCGTCCTTCGCGCGTTCGCGCAGGAAATCCCCTTCGATGTTCGGCAGTATCATATTTTCGCTGAATCGTTTGATAAGCGTCGATTTGCCGGTGCGTACCGGCCCCACTACTCCGATGTAAATATCTCCGCCCGTCCTTGCCGCTATATCTCCGTATATCCCTTTTCCGGTCATATCTGTTCCTCATGAACACTTTTTTGTTATCAATCTATTCCGTGGCGCGGATTATTAGAACCTTTTCCGAAAAATATTGACACTAAGCGTTAATTGTGATAGATTATATTCAGCAACAAACGGAGGTGTTTGTATGAAAAGCGTCAAAAAGATAGGCGTTCTCACCAGCGGCGGCGACGCTCCCGGCATGAACGCTGCGATAAGGGCGGTCACGAGGCTCGCTTTGTACCGCGGAGTCGAGGTCGCCGGTATCTATAACGGTTATCAGGGACTTATCGACGGAAACATCAAGGATCTTCACGAGCGCGACGTTTCCTTTATCATAAACCGCGGCGGCACGATGCTTTATACCGCCAGGAGCGATGAATTCCGCACTCCCGAGGGAATGAAAAAAGCGGTCGAGAACTGCAAAAAGCACCATATCGACGGCATCGTCACCATCGGCGGCGACGGCACTTTCCGCGGCGCCGTCGAGCTTACCGACGCCGGCGTGCCCTGCATCGGCATCCCCGGCACTATCGATAACGACATCGCCTCCACCGAGATGACGATAGGTTTCGACACCGCGATGAACACCGTCGTCCAGCTCGTCGATAAACTTCGCGACACCAGCGAAAGCCACGCGCGCTGTACCGTCGTCGAGGTAATGGGCAGGGACGCCGGAGATATCGCGCTCCAGACTTCCATTGCCGTAGGCGCGGTCACCGCTGTCATCAAAGAGATACCCACCGATTTCGACCACGTCATAAACAAAATGATCGACGCCCGCAAGAACGGCAAGCGCAACTTCATAATCATCTCCGCCGAAGGAATGGGCCACGATTACGGCGAGGAACTCAGCGCCATGATCGAGAAGCGCAGCGGCATCGAGACCCGCTTCGCAAGGCTGGCGCATATCCAGCGCGGCGGTTCGCCGACCCTGCGCGACAGGGTGCTCGCCACCCAGATGGGCTGCGCCGCCGTCGAAAACCTCGTCAAAGGTCAGATGATGCAGGTCATGTGCCTGCGCGGCAACAACATAATCGCCATGGACATCCACGACGCGCTTACCGTCGACCGCCTTATGAAGAACAAGCTCACTCCCGAGGAAAAGGAGGCCATCCCTCCGAACAAATTCTACGAGATGGAGCGCATCGTCTCCGACAAGAGGGCGTACAAGGAGTATCTCAACTACATCATCGACCACATTACGCTTTAAAAACTCAAAAACATACAAAGCGCGCCGTGAATCCCGGCGCGTTTTTTATGTTTTGATTTGTATTATATTGTTGAAAAAAATAAAATAATGTGGTATTATATATTTTCAGGGAAAAGCAAAGCGCTTTTCCGGTAATGAAAGCATTTTCCGGCAATAATATAAAAGATCGGCGCAAGCCTTTCAAAGGGGGTCCCTCAATGGCAAAAAAACCGGCAAACAAGGCAAATAAACCGTTCCGCACGCGTGATATTATGATCGCCGCGATCCTGGCGGTATGTCTGCTCGCTTCGGTCGGTATAATGATCCTTATCCAGAGTTCCGTCGGAAAACCCGTGTTTTACGACGGCGATATACAGAACATCTGTCTGCGGATCAACGAGATCTGCACTAAAAACAGGTCGATCATCCCCGATCCGAACGGTGAATTCAGCGATTATATCGAGATATACAATTACGGCGACGAAGTCCTTCTCGAAGGTTTCGGGCTCGCTACGGAGAAAGGCTCCGTCGCGCGGTATACATTCGGCGACGTACGTATCGCGAAGGACGAATACAAGATAATCTATCTTGACGGCAAAGAAGTCCCCTTCCGTCTTTCCTCCTCCGGCAAGGAGTATATCGGGCTGCTCGCTCCCGACGGATCGGTCATCGATTCCGTCGAGACGGTCGCCATGCTCGCCGACGAGGTGATGATCTATACCGACACCGGATTTTTCGTCTCCGAGGAGGCTTCGCCCGGACTTCCGAACACCAAGGAGGGCGTCGAGGCTTTCCGCAAAGGGCAGGCCGACGAATCTCCGGATATCGTCATAAACGAGATACTCACCGACAACTGTTCCGCCCTGCCGGATTTCGAAGGCGAGTTCGTCGATATCATCGAGATACTCAACGTCAGCGGCAAAACGGTTTCGACCGCGGGCTATTTCATCTCCGATTCGCTTGAAAAACGCAACCGCAGCGCGCTTCCCGACCGCAACCTCGAACCCGGCGAGATAATGCTCATCTTCGCCTCCGGCAAGGAGACTGTCGCCGACAACGGCGAATTCCACACCGATTTCGGGCTTTCTTCCGGCGAGACCGTCGTGCTTTCAAAAGGAGGCAAATACGTATGCGTCGGCGTCAAACGCTGCGGAACGAATATGTCGCTTTCCCGCGTCAGGAACGAAGACGGCGAATTCGTCTATGAAGTGATGCGCACTACCGTCGGATTCCCCAACGACGAATCCGGAATGGAGGCTCTTGCCGAGAGTATGATCGACAGGACGCTCCCGATAGTTATAAACGAAGTGCTGCTCGCCTCCGACGAGACGGCGTACGGCGGAAAAATCCGCGACGTCGTCGAGCTTTGCAATATCAGCGGCGGCACCGTCTCCACCAAGGGATGGCATTTAAGCGATTCCGAAAAGGATCCCTGCCGTTACGAACTTCCCGAACGCGAACTCGCGCCCGGAGAGATACTCGTTATCTACGCCGACGACTACGGCACCGAAGTCTCGACGGGATTCGCTCTGAGTTCCGGCGATTCGGTCTATCTCACCTCTCCGAGCGGCAAACGCGGCGACGCCGTCGAGTGTATGCCTGCCGGCAGGGGCAAGTCCTGGTCCCTCTCCTCGCGCGATGCGTCCGGATTCGGGTATACTTCCGGTGCGATCTCGATCGGCCACGCCAACGACAGCGCCGGCGCGTTGAGTTATGACAAAGACGCCCGTCCCGCCACCGTCGAGATCAGCGAGGCGGTATCCGTCAACACCAAATATCTTGCCGGTTCCTACGGCACCTATACCGATTTCGTCGAACTCCACAACAATTCGGATAAGGAGATCGACCTATCCGGCTGGTATCTCTCCGACGACGCCGAAAAACCCCGCAAGGGCAGCCTCGACGGCTTGAAGATACCGGCGGGCGGCTATAAGATCGTGCTCCTCTCCAAGGAGACGAAGAACGTCCGCAAGGGCTATCTTATCCTCAATTTCGCGATCTCGCTCCACGGTGAAACGCTGGTGCTTTCGCACGGCGACGAGGTAGTCGATACCATGCCGGTACCCGCGCTCGGCGAGAACACCGCATTCGGCAGAGCCGACGGT
>JAGAAM010000104.1 GCA_017615235.1 Clostridia bacterium | reverse complement strand
TGACAAACGAGGAGTTTTTGAATGATGTTTGCCCTTGCGGGCAAATGATGTTGCCTGCGGCAATGATGTGCGCTAACGCGCATGATGCGTGCCTGCGGCACGTTGAGGAAACGGGCAAACATCGCATCATTGCGTCGCGAATGCGGCGCAGCATCATTTTCGAGCGCAAGCGAGAATACATCATTAGCCGACATCGGCGGCGACATCATTATAAAAGGTGATAAAATGAAAGAAAACAAACTTGCCGATCTGTCTATGAACTTTTCCGTACAGATCATAAACCTCGTCAAAGACCTCAAAGCAAAGCACGAAACGGTGATATCTAACCAGGTCGGGCGTTCGGGTACATCTATCGGCGCAAATATTTATGAGGCAAATTACGCACAGGGCAAAAAAGATTTTGTTTCCAAACTTGAAATTGCGCTCAAAGAGGCAAACGAAACCGGTTACTGGCTCGAATTGCTATACAAAACGAATTATATTGATGAGCTGACGTACAAAACATTATACGATCAATGCACATCCATTCGGGTAATGCTGGTCGCCTCCTGTAAAACAGCAAAGAGCAATCCCTAAATGATCATTACCTTCCGGGCTTCTTATAAGCCCGGCTTTTCTTTTTACCCCGTCCTTATCTTCTCCGCGCTGTTACGCAAACAAGCGACGTCCGATAAGGTTATCCGGCAGGAATTGAACTGCTTTTTAAATAACTTTTCCTAAGGTTATTGCATTTTGCGCTTTTTTGTTCAATCTGTTCTTTGTTCCGTTAAGTAACTCGCGAGAGCGGATCCCTGTTCCGCCAAATCCGCACTTTGCTCTGTTGTTTGTTTTTGAAACACGTATTCGATATGTCGCCATGTTATTCTTAATACGGCTTCCCCACACAAAAAAGCCCCGGACCGGGGCTTTTTCGTTATTTATGCGTATTGCTTGCGGATATCGTCAGCCTGCGCGTTTGATCGAAAAACAGTAGCCGAACAGACCGCTGCTCTGTTCAACGGAAAGTTTATAATTCTCTCCGGCTTTAAACTCGACCGTTGATTCGTATTTGTTCGATCCGTTATATACGTAATAGTCAAGGTGATCCACGATTCTGAAAGTAAGTTCGTCGCCGCTTCGGGCCGCGTTGAAGCTTATTACGTAATTGCCGTCGGACGGAACGGTGAACCGGTATTCGTTTTTCTGCGCAAGGAACTGGATGCTGTCGTTGACCGCGTCCCCGACGGAAAAATCGACGACGGGCTTGGGACGGCAGACTATAAGGTCATACGTGAAGTTGCCGTTGCTTCCGATAGTCAAAAGATAGGATTCGCCCGCTTTGAGGTCGGCAGACAACGTATAACCGTTGGACATATACTGCCTGCCGTCGACATATTTCCCAAGGTGATCAAGAATCGTCATGCTGAGCTCGTTGCCGGCTCTGACCTCGGTGCAGGTGAAGGAATATCTTCCGTCGATCGCCGGAACGAAACTGAAATTTTCGGTCTGACCGGGGAACTCGAAACTGTCGGATATCTTGGTGGGACCTTCGGTAATATCGACGGTGGGTTTCTGATAACCGATTGAGGCGGTATAATAAAACGTATTCGACAGTTTTTCGATCTCGAGGGTGTATTTCTCGTTTTCCTTGCATTCAAAATACGTTTTATAGTTTTCCCAGTCGTAAAGCAGGCTGTTCGAAGCGACGTATTTTCCCGACGAATCCTTTATTACGAAACTGTAGGAGGCGTCATTGCTGGTGCCGGTGAATTCCAGTCCGTAAATCCCGGCGGCTTCGGAAGTGAAGGTGTGTTTTTTGTTGCCGCTGCCGGTATCGCCGGTAAATACGACGATCTTTGCGTTATCGAGCGTCAAAGACGATTCCTTTACCTCGGGGACGTTGACGGTTCCCGCCGGATCCGGAGCGCGCGACCCGTCGTCCGCGTGATCACCGCCGTTATCCTGAGCGGATACCGCCGTTACTCTTGATACGTCGGTTCCGCCGCGCGTAACGTTGATGCTGCACGCCGCGAGAGCCGCGACGAGCAAAACCGACAGTGCGATCAATGCGATCCTTTTCATTTTTAAAACCTCTTTTTCTTATTAAATTCTCTTTATTGATTCATTGTTTTTTCAAACATCACTTTATACAAGGACGAGCTCGTAATCCTGCGTGCCGTAACCGAGTTTTTCGGCGGAATCGATCGTGTGATAGCCGTTGCGGGAGAGGACGCGCTCCATGAAATGCTCTTTGCCGGGAGCGTCGCAGGAACTGACGATATCGAGGCAGGCTTTGTCGATCGCTACGGGATCGGTCGAAGCCAGCACGCCCATATCCGGTATGCAGGGATCCTCCGCGACGGCGCAGCAGTCGCAGTCGACCGACATATTTTTCATCACGTTGATATAGGCGATCTTTCCGCCCATATAATCTATTACCGCTCCGGCGGCGTCTGCCATCGATTCGAGGAAAGCGTCGTGCTCGGCGTTCCAGAGCACCTCGACGTCGCCTGCGCCGTGGATATACGCCTTGCCGTAGGAGGACGCGACGCCGATCGAAAGCTGTTTCAAAGCCCCGCCGTAGCCGCCCATCGGGTGTCCCTTGAAGTGCGAAAGCACCAGCATCGAATCGTAATTCGCAAGGTTTTTGCCGACGTAGTCCTTTTTTATGACCTTTCCGCCCGGATAAGGAAGGACGAGGTCGGGTCCTTCGGCGTCCATAAGATCGAATTTGAAATATTCGTCCCAGCCGTGGGCTTTTATCGTTTCAAGATGCTTTTCGGTGGTGTTGCGGCCGCCGTCGTAGGCGGTGTTGCACTCGACGACGGTGCCGCCGACTCTCTCGACAGCGAGCCGCCAGAATTCCGGCTTTATAAAGTTCTGGTTCCCCGGTTCCCCGGAGTGGAGCTTTACGGCGACCCTGCCGGAAAGCTTGTGTTCGATTTTCCCGAGCAGCCTCAACACCGCTTCGGAAGTGAGTTCTTTCGTGAAATAAACCTTCGGCCTCATCGCTTTTGCTCCTTGTTTGTGATTTATCTTACGCTGAAAAGTATATCCGAATAGGAGGGCAGCGCCCAAAGCTTTTTCGCGGTGAGCGATTCCGCCTCGTCGCAGGAGGCGCGCAGCGCCGCCATCGCGGGGAGGACTTTATCGCGGATCGCGGCGGACTGGGCGACGGTGCCTTCCACGGTTTTAAGCCCGGCGAGCGCTTCTTCGAGCACGGCGGTGCGGCCGTAGATCGAATCGTTGAGCTCCGAAAGCCGTTTTATCACCGAAAGCTCGTAGCCGGAAGGGAGATTCCCGGGGAGTTTTGCTTTTCTGACCGCCGATTCCGAAAGTTCGGCGACGAAAGCCGCGACCGACGGCGAGATAAGCCTTTTCGCCATATCCACCATCGTCAAAGCCTCGATGTTGACGGTCTTGCAGTAGTTGTCGAGCATTATCTCGCAGCGGGAGCGAAGCTCCTCCGGCGAAAAGACGCGGTGCGAGGTTAGCATATCGACGTTTTTCTTGTCGAGCAGATGCGGCAGGCAATCGGCGGTCGTGCGGTAATTGGAAAGCCCGCGTACTTCGGTCGCCTCCTTTATCCAGGCGTCGTCGTAGCCGTTGCCGTTGAATATTATGCGCTTGTGCTCCCTTACCGTCTTTTTGATAAGCCCGTGCAGAGCGTATTCAAAATCCTTCGCGCCTTCGAGCTCGTCGGCGTAAACTTTCAGGCTTTCGGCGACGGCGGAGTTTATCATGACGTTCGCGTCGGCGATGCTTGCCGAGGAACCGAGCATACGGAATTCGAACTTGTTGCCGGTGAAGGCGAAGGGAGAAGTGCGGTTCCTGTCGGTCGTATCGCGGTTGAAGCGCGGCAGAACGTCGACCCCGAGCTTCATCTGCGATCGCTTCGCGCCGGTATAGGGCGTGTCGTTCTCGATCGCTTCGAGCACGGCGTTCAGCTCGTCGCCGAGGAACATCGAAACGACCGCCGGAGGCGCCTCGTTCGCGCCTAAGCGGTGATCGTTCCCGGCGGAAGCGGCGGAGATGCGAAGCAGATCCTGATAATCGTCGACCGCCTTTATCACGGCGCAGAGGAACAGGAGGAACTGCGCGTTCTCGTAGGGGGTCTCGCCCGGCGAGAGCAGGTTGTGCCCTTCGTCGTCGGCGAGCGACCAGTTGTTGTGCTTGCCGGAGCCGTTTACGCCGGCGAAGGGTTTTTCGTGAAGGAGGCAGACCAGCCCGTGCTTTGCCGCGACCTTCTGCATTATCTCCATCGTAAGCTGGTTGTTGTCGGTGGCGACGTTGACCGTCGTATAGACGGGCGCGAGCTCGTGCTGGCCGGGAGCCGCCTCGTTATGCTCGGTCTTCGCGGGGATGCCGAGCTTCCACAGCTCCTCGTCGAGCTCTTTCATATATTCCGCGACGCGGGGCTTGATGACGCCGAAATAGTGGTCGTCCATCTCCTGACCTTTCGCCGGTTTCGCGCCGAAAAGCGTCCTGCCGGTGGTGCGGAGGTCGGGTCGCGCGTCGTACATCGCCTTGGTTATGAGGAAATATTCCTGTTCCGCGCCGACGAGCGCGCGCACGCATTTCGCCCGGTCGTTGCCGAAAAGGCGGAGTATGCGCAAAGCCTGTTTGTTAAGCGCCTCCATCGAGCGGAGGAGCGGGGTCTTTTTGTCAAGGGCGTGTCCGCCGTAGGAGCAGAACGCCGTCGGGATGCAAAGGGTGTTGCCTTTTATGAAAGCGTAGGAGGTCGGGTCCCACGCGGTATATCCGCGCGCTTCGAAGGTGGCGCGTAAGCCCCCCGAAGGGAAGGAGGAAGCGTCCGGTTCGCCCCTTATGAGCGACTTGCCGGAAAAATCCATGATGACTCCGCCGTCCTGCGAGGGCGAGATGAAACTGTCGTGCTTTTCGGCGGTTATGCCGTTGAGCGGCTGGAACCAGTGGGTGTAATGGGTCGCGCCGTTGGCGATCGCCCAGTCGCGCATCGCGGCGGCGACGGCGTTCGCCACGCTTATATCGAGCCGCGCGCCCTCGTCGATGGTCTTTTTCAAAGAGGAATAGACCTCCTCCGAAAGACAGCCGCGCATCACCCTGTCGTCAAAAACAAGTTTGCCGAAATATTCGCTTATGTCAGCCATATTCAAGCTCCCTTAACAGAATCGTTTTAACAAAAGCGTCTTTGCGTAAGATACAAAGACGCTTTATCTTATATAGGATTATACAACCGCAAAACCGCTTTTGTCAAGCGTTAAGAGTATAAATATACTTTTAATATACTTTTAACCTATATGCACGGTTATCTCCATCGGGGTGCCGGCGGCGTAACCGAGGTCGATACAGACGGCGAAGCTGTCGTCGCCGACGAAGTTGCGGGGCGCGTAGTAATTGAAACTGCCGTCGCCGTTGAGGCGCAGCGCGCCGTAGCGCGGCGAAAGCGCGACGGCGAGCGAGCCCGCGTACCCGGCAAGGTCGCCGAGGTCGATCTTTCCGGTAAGGGTCCTGCCCTTCTTGCCGCTGAATTCGGCTTCGGGCGGGAGGTTTATCTCCGCGGCGTCGGAGATCTCGAACCTTTCCGTGGCGTAAAGATAGCAGTCGTCGTAAAGCCTGCGCACGCCGGGATCGGCGGAGGAATAAGCCGTATATAACGCGCCGGGGACGCCGTCCTGATAATAGATCTTGACGGCGTGCATATAACCGGTGACGGCGCCGGCGATCATATATTCCTCGAAGCGGGCGGCGTTGGCTTTGTTGGTCGGGCCGGTAAGTTCCATCTCGACGCACATGCCGAGCTCTTTGGTCTGCTCGGCGTTGATGTAAAGCATCTCGCTCGTCGCGTCGGAATTGAACATATAGTTCGGCTGTTTGCAGGCGAGGTCGAAGCCGAGCTCCTTCCAGTCTGCGTAACCCGTGGCGTTGAAATAGGGTATCCAGATCAGCTTTGCGCCGAGTTTATGGGCGTAATCGGAGGCGAAACGGATAAGCTCCTTTTCGTCCTTGTCGTTGTAGTTTATGAATTCCTCGAACCAGTAAAAGCCCTTGAATTCGAGGTTTCCGTAATTCCCGGCTCTGAAGCGGTCATATTCCGCGTCCATTATCCATTTTATCGCCTTTTTGCGGTCGGCGATCTTATCGAAATCCTCCGCCTTGCCGTCGCCGTCGATATCGCCGAAAACGTTCGCGCTGCCGTCGGAACGGGTCTTGAAGGTGTAAAGGACCGCGGTGAAAACGCTTACTTTGTAATCGCCGTCGCCGAGCGAAGCCTTTACTTTCCCGACGCATTCGTCGAGCGCCGCCATATTGCGGTCTCCGTAATAGATATCGTCGACGTAGAACCTCCAGCCGTCAGCCGTGCGGCAGTAATCGCTGTAATTGTACGCCGTGTAGGGCAGATAGAGGAAGCCGTCGAAGAAGGTGTCGGCGATCTTTCCGTCGCCGTCGATATAGGCGACGTAGGGCAGATATTCGTCGGAGGTGATAAATCCGCTTTCGGTGTGGCTGCCGTCGCTGCCGCGCAGGCAGTTATATGAAAGCATTATGTTGCGGATCCCGTCGAATTCTGCCGGGGTGATATATTCGCCGACGGCGGAACCGCCGTTTTCGAGGTAATCGGGAACAAGGTCTTTCGCTTTCGAGGCGTTCTTTTTGCCGTAGACCTCGATCTCGTCGATATAGGCGTGTCCGTTCACCGTGAAGGTAAGACGGGCGTAACGCGCTTTATAGGAATCTTTGAACTCCGCGCCGACGGCGACGATATCCTGGGATCTTTCGGTCGTGACGGAGACCGAGGAATAAAGCAGCTGCCAGTCCTTTCCGTTCTCGGAAACCATGAATTTAAGGTTCCGCGGGAGGTTGACGTTCGGCTGTTCGTCGCGCAGGAATTCCGCGGAAAAGCCGGTCACGGCAGAGGTCCTGCCGAGGTCGAAGACTATGTCCCGGTTTCCTCCGTGGGTGATATGGAACCAGGCGCCGTCGGAATAGACGGCGTTTTTCGCCTTCACTCCGTTCGAAAGTATCGCCGTGTTTTTGGTGTTGTACCATTCGACGGCGATCTCCGCGGAAAGCGGATCGGTGAAGAACACCATCGGAGAAACGCCTTTGACAAGGTTCTTTTCGGTATCGTAATCGCTTTCACCGGAGTCCCAGTATTCCGGCGTCGTTATCTCCGGCACGGAGGCGAGCCCGTAATAGGATTCGCTGTCCGCCATCCCGTCCTTCGGGGCGCCTTTGTATTCCTCGCCGTAGGCGGTGCAGGTCACCTCGCCGACGAACATCCACACCGCGCTCCCGCGCGCGAACTCGAAACGGATATACCGCGCGGAGACGGCGCCCTGGAGTTTGAGCTGCATGACGCTCGAAGCATGGCTTGCAAGGTCGTTGGGGGGATAGACCGCGCCGACTTCGACGAATTCGCCCTCCTCGGCGGCGACGTATATCTTCACGGCGGAACAGATCGCTATGCCGTATTCGATATGGCTGAGCGCGTCGACCGAAAAGTCGAGTATGCCGTTTTTCACTTCGCCGAGGTCGAAATCGACGGTGAGCATCCCGGAGACGTTATAAAACCCGAGCCAGACGTCGGCGTCGAAGGCGATCGGGGACTTGCCGTCGGTGAGTATGTTGCCTTTTTCGGGGTAATCGGGGCTCGGATCCGCCGAGAGTTTGTATTTCATCCCGGCAAGCAGGTTCGCGCTCGGAAGAGTGCGGTCGCAGGAACCGGAAAGCGTGGCGTCGATAAGTATCTCGCGGTCGGTCTTTTCGGCGGGAGCCGCCGAGGCCTCGCTTTCGGCTTCGCTTGCGGCTTCGCTTCCGGCTTCGGAAGCTTCCGCGGGGCTTTCGTCCGGGGCGGAAACGCCGCCGTTGCCGCCGCATCCGGCAGCGAACACGAGGACCAGAGCGAGTATAAGGCAGAAAACGCTTTTGTATGCTTTCATTGTTCGGGTCGATCCTTTACTGAAAGATAAGTCGAAAAAAGGGCGGAAGACCGCCCTTTTTCGGTGTGTTGAATTTATACCTTGTAAACTCCGAGCTCGTCGATGAAGACGTGTCCGCCGAAGTTGACGAAACCGAACTGTACGTACTGAGCGGAAGTCTTCTTGAACTTGATCTCTACCCAGTAAGCTTCGCCTTCGCCTTTGAATTCGGTGATTTCGGCGACGTCGGTGAATTCGGTATTGTCGGCGGAAAGAGCAACGACGAGTTTGTTGGGAGCGATGATGCCGGAGGATTCAAGCGGAGCCGCCATGTGGATCCTTACGCAGTTGACGTTCCTGGCTTTGCCGAGGTCGATCTTGATGAAGCACCAGCCGTCGACAACGTTGGAACCGTCGTCGCCCGCATTCGGGTTGATGGAGAAGAATACGTCTTTCGAATAGTCAAGCTTGTCGGAGATCACGCCGTCGGTGAGGTTGGCGTCGTAATGGCAGGGCCACTGACCTTCGGAGACGATATAGCCGTGACCGGAACCGGAAACGGTGTACTTCTTGTTGAGGGCGTAGTTGGTGGGTTCTGCGGGAGCTTCTTCGGATTCTGCGGGAGCTTCCTCGGATTCTTCGGGTTCTTCCTCGGATTCTTCGGGCTCTTCTTCGGATTCTTCCGGTTCAGCCTCGGATTCTTCCGGTTCGGCCTCGGATTCTTCCGGTTCTGCTTCGGATTCAGCCGGCTCTGCTTCGGATTCTTCCGGTTCGGCGGCGGATTCTTCTACGGATTCAGCAACGGATTCATCGGCTTTGGATTCCTCGGTGCTGGTGGTGGTCGGTTCGCCGCAGGCCGCGAATACGGCACAGATAACGAGGATGAGAGAAAGCAGTAAAGCGATCTTTTTCATCGGTAATTTCTCCTTTTGAAAATAGTGTAACGGACTTGCCGTTTTTTTACGGATATGATTATACCCCATCCGCGCCGTATTGTCAAGATGTTTTGCTTTTTTTCACCGCGGGACCCGGTTTTGGGGATAAAGTGATTTTTATTTATTCTTAAAAAGGAGACCGTTTGTTAATTTTTCTTTAAATTTGCGAGATATTTTTATATTTTCTCTTGAAATTTTGATAAATCTCGTTTATAATCCTAAATTTTGATAATTTGTATTGGTGGAAATTATGTATGAAAAAAAGATCGCCGTCGCGCTTGACGGGCCTTCGGGTTCCGGCAAAAGCACGCTTGCGAAAAACATCTCCAAAAAGTTAGGATACGTTTATATAGACACCGGGGCTCTTTACCGCACTATAGGGCTTTACGTCTGCGAACACGGCGTCGCTTCCGACGACCGCGAAGGGATAATCGCCCTCCTGCCGGAGATAAAGATTTCCATGAGGCTCGAAGACGGCGGCGGAAAGGTATATCTCGGCGATAAACGCATCGGAAACGAGATCCGCACCCCGGTAATTTCCAAATACGCTTCCGACGTTTCAAAGGTGCCGGAGGTCCGCGCCTTCCTGCTGGAGACCCAGCGTTCCATCGCCCGCGAGAACGACGTGGTGATGGACGGCCGCGACATCGGCACGGTGATACTTCCCGGCGCGCAGGTGAAAATATTCGTCACCGCTTCTCCGGAAGCGCGCGCGAAGCGCCGTTACGCCGAACTGACCGAACGCGGCGAGAACGTAAGTTACGAAGAAGTCCTTAAGGACATGGTCTGGCGCGACGCCAACGACCGCAACCGCGAGGTCGCTCCGGCGGTGGCGGCTCCCGACGCCGTACTGCTCGACAATACCGGGCTCGACGTCGAAGGAACGCTTGACGCGGCTTTGGAGATAATCAAAAAAAGGCTCTGCGAGGCGGAAAAATGAGTTTTTACCGTGTAGCGCGGTTCGCCACGGGTCTTTACTTGAAGGTTTTCTACCGCGTTAAATACGTCGGAAGGGAAAACGTTCCCGATACCGGCGCGGCGATCATAATGTCCAACCACTCCTCGTTTGCCGACGCGCTCTTCACGGCCAACGCCGTCAAGCGCGATATAACCTTCATCGCGAGAAGCAGTCTTACCAAAAACAAAGTCGTCGATTTCATCTTCCGCCTGTGTCACGTCATCACCGTCAACCGCGGCGAATCGGATATGCAGGCGATGCGCAAAAGCTGCGCCGTCCTTGCGGAGGAAAAATGCTTCGGCATCTATCCGCAGGGCACGCGGTTGCCCGGCCCTCCCCTTCCCGACCAGGCTATGGCGGGTATAGGGCTTATCGCTTCGCGAAGCAAAGCGCCGGTCGTCCCTGTCGCGATCTGCCCGGGGAACAACAAAAAACGCAAACCCTGCCTTTTCCGCAAAGTGACGGTCGTCGTCGGCAAGCCCGTTCCCTGCGAGGAATACACCGGTTTTTCCGACCGTCCCAACTCCCGCGAGATAGCAAGCTATACTTTCTCCAAGGTGTGCGATCTATATAATGAATACAACCGGTAATATCACGATATCCCCTTACAGCGGGTTCTGCTTCGGCGTCAAGCGCGCCGTCGATATGATCGAAAAAAGCCTTTCGGAAGGCGGGAAAAGGATATACTGCCTCGGCGAGCTTATCCACAACCCCGGGTTCAACCGCTCGCTGACCGGGCGCGGAGTGACTTTCATCGGTCCCGGTGAGATAAAGGATCTCCCGCAAGACGCCCTGCTTTTCATACGCACGCACGGCGCGAAGGCGGAGGATATCGCCGAAGCCGAAAGGTGCGGCGTCGAATATATCGACGCGACCTGCCCTTACGTGAAGAAGATCCATTCCATCGTCGCGGAGCAGGGCGAAAACGTAAAAGTGATGGTCGTCGGCGACAGCGGGCACCCCGAAGTCGCCGGTATCATAAGCCGCGCGAAAGGCGAAACGCGCGTGTTTTCCGGGATCGACGATATTCTCGCTTCCCACCCGGAGGGATTCCGTGACGAAAGCGACTGTATCCTGGCGGTACAGACGACTTTCTCGAGCGAAGAATGGCGGCAGTGCCGCGAAGCGATCGCAAAATTTTATCCCAACTGCCGCATCTTCGACACGATATGCAGCGTGACCGGGAACCGCCAGAAGGCGGTCGCGGAACTCGCTTCGAAGTGCGATCTCACCGTCGTGGCGGGAGGAAGGAACAGCTCCAACACCGCAAAGCTTTATAAAATAGCGAAAGCGAATTGCAAAAACGCGGTCCTGATCGAGACCGCCGACGAGCTTTTGCAATACGCCGCATTGATAAAAGCGGCACATAACAAGGTAATCGCCGCCGGCGCATCGACGCCGGACGGTATAATACAGGAGGTTTACAAAAAGATGGCAGACATCGAAAAAGAGGAACTCAGTTTTGCTGAGATGCTCGACCAGTCATTCAAAACTTTAAATACAGGTGAAAGGGTTACCGGAACGGTTCTTGCTGTTAATCCCGCGGAGATAAAAGTTGATCTCGGAACAAAGCATACGGGTATTCTTCCGTACGACGAAATCACGTCCGAATCCGGCGTTGATCTCAACGATCTTTACAAGGTCGGCGACGAGATAGACGTTATTTGCGGCAAGTTCAGCGATTCCGACGGCACCGTGCTCCTCTCCAGAAAGAAGATCGACGCGGAGAAATACTGGGACGCCATTAAAGCCGCCGCCGAATCCGGCGAACACCTTGAAGGCACCGTGAAGGACGTCGTGAAGAACGAAAAAGGCTTTGCCGGCGTTATCATCCTTTACGGTCCCAACCGCGTATTTATCCCCGCTTCCCAGACCGGCATCCCGAAGGGCGAAGATCTTGAACCCCTCAAGGGCCAGACGGTAAGCTTCCGCATCATCGACGTCAACGATTCCCGCAAGAGGGCGGTCGGCTCGATAAAGAGCTCCGCGCGCGCTGCGCGTAAAGCCGCGGAAGAGGAATTCTACGCCACCGCACAGGAAGGCGACAAATTCGAGGGCAAGGTCCGCGCTCTCATGTCCTACGGCGCGTTCATCAACCTCGGCCCCGTGGACGGTATGCTCCACATCTCCGAGCTTTCCTGGGGCAAGCTCAAAAAACCCGCCGACGTGCTTAAGGAAGGCGAGACCGTAAGCGTTTACATCAAGGCGATCGACCGCGAGAAGAAACGCATCTCGCTCGGTTACAAGACCGAGGCTAACGACCCCTGGAACGTCTTTGCGAAGACCTATAAAGTCGGCGATATCGTCGAAGCCACCATCGTCAGCATCATGCCTTTCGGCGCGTTTGCCGAAGTGCTTCCCGATCTCGACGGTCTTATCCACATCACCCAGCTCGCCGCC
>JAGAAM010000103.1 GCA_017615235.1 Clostridia bacterium | reverse complement strand
ATAGCCGTTATCAACAGCGAGCAGGCAGCAGAGAAGGGCCACAAGGGTCTTACCGGAACCCACATCACCTTGCAGCAGGCGATTCATCTGATGGCCGGACTTGAGGTCATTGTGTATCTCGTGGATGACGCGTTTCTGTGCGCCTGTCAGTTCGAAAGGCAGTCCGGCGCGAACGCTTTCGCCGTTTTCTGGTTTGCGTTCGTCCTTACGTAAAGAAGCAAGCTCGCGTACCGGATTCTGCAATATGACGCCGTCTTTGCCAACGGTCAGTTCCCGCATGAGAGTAAGGCAATGCTGCCATCCGGAGCCGACCGTCGGGTTGGAATAGGGGATATCACCGATACCTTCCCAGCCGATAAGTATCTTTCTTCCGCCCGGCGCGTCGAAGGTCTGCGGCGCGTAAAAATCAAACCCCTTGTCCCATTCGCGGTATCCGGAGGCTTTCCCGTTTTCAACGCGGAAATAGCCCGCGCTGTAAACGTTCTGGAAGCCGTACTTTCCGTGCGGAACGCCCTGAGGAGACGCGCTTAAATAACGCCTTCCGCCCAGGACGAATTCGTCGGGGCATTCCCACATGAAACTTCCGTCGCCGCCGAAAAGCGTGCGTTCGTGCTTCCAGTTCACAAGGTCGTCCGATACGTAATACAGCACGCAACCCTTGCTGTCGAGTGTTCGCGCGCCGAGCACCATATGATAGCGCCCGTCTTCCTCCCACACTTTAGGATCGCGGACGTGGCATGAACAGTAGGAAGGGTAGTCTTCGTTGCGGAGCAGGACCTTCTTGCCGCTCATCGTGACGCCGTCTTCAGTCGTCACAAGGATGACGTTCGCTCCGCGTCCGCTCGTGATATAGTCGTGATCCCCGGGATATTTGACGTTTCCGGTGTAAAAGAGATACAGAGTATCGCCCTTTACGAACCCGCAGCCCGAATATACTCCGTTTTTGTCCTCCGGCGTGTCCGGAAAAAGGACGGTCCCGGTGAAACGCCAGGAAAGCAGATCGCCGCTTTCCCAGTGTCCCCAGCATTTTCCGCCTTTTCCTTCCGGGCTGTCGGGAGCGTACTGGAAATAGACGTGGTACGCTCCGTTGAAGAAACAAAGCCCGTTCGGATCGTTGAGCCAGCCTTTTAGCGGCTCCAAATGCAGTTTTTGCCTGTGATCGTTCCGCATTTTACTTCGCGGTCTCGATGAGTTTGTCGAGGAACCCGACTTCGTCGGTATCGGCTTTGCGGATCTCGGCGTATTCGTCGGCGTTGGTGATGATGACCGGCGTTACGAGCGGATAACCTTTGCTCTTGATCAGATCGCAGTCGAAGGTGATAAGCTTCTGTCCGCGAGTGACCCTGTCGCCTTCCGCGACGTGAGCCTCGTAGCCTTCGCCGTTGAGTTCGACTGTGTTCACGCCGATGTGTATAAGGAGTTCCATTCCGTTGTCGAGCGTAAGTCCGATCGCGTGGTGGGTATCGAACAGAGTGCTTACGACGCCGTCCGCCGGAGCGACAACTTTGCCCTCCGCAGGATCGACCGCCGCGCCTTTACCGAGAACGTCTGAAGCAAATGTCTCGTCGGGGACGTCAGCCATTGCGACTGCTTTGCCTTTTAAAGGTGCGTAAACGCAGGCGTCGTCGTATTCTGCGGCGTCTTTCACTTCAACTTTGCCGCCGTTATCTCCGGCTGCGGGAGTTTCTTCTTCGCCTTCTTTCTTATCGCGGAACAGGAGCCAGGAAACGACGAACGCCACAGCTGCCGCAACAATGAAGGTGAGGAGATATCCGAGGAAGGAATCGGTAGTGATAAGGAAACCGAACACGCCGGTAACGCCGTTGGCGGTCGCATAGACGTTCATTACCGAAGCGACGGCAGCGCCGCAGGCGCCGCCTATCATACCGGCGATAAGGGGTTTTACAAAGCGCAGGTTCACGCCGAAGATCGCGGGTTCGGTGATGCCGAGGAACGCCGAGAGGGAGGCGGGAAGCGCCATGGATTTAAGTTTTTTGCTCTTGGTCTTGATAGCCACGGCAAGAGCGGCTGCGCCCTGCGCGACGTTGGCGGCGGTAGCGATAGGCATCCAGATGTTCTTTCCGTTCTCGGCGAGCATCGACAGCTCGATGGCGTTATACATATGATGCACGCCGGCGACG
Source organism: Clostridia bacterium (assembly GCA_017615235.1). The sequence continues at coordinate 973 of JAGAAM010000103.1, read as the reverse complement.
ACGGTGGGAGCGTAAGCCGCGCCCATAAGGAACGAACCGATGCCGAAGGGGATGGAGATAAGCCATTTCGCGCCGGTGAGCACCCAGGTTTCGACGGTCGAGAAGACCGGACCGATGAGGGTCATCGCAAGGAAACCCGCGACAAGCACCGATACGAGAGGAGTGACGAACAGGTCGATCGTTTCGGGAACGTGCTTATGCAGCCATTTTTCGATTATCGCAAGTATCAGCACCGCGATAACGACGGGGATAACGTGCCCCTGATAACCTGTCGCCGGGATATCCCAGCCGAACCAGGACCACAAAGTAGGTATGTTCGATTCGGTGGCCGCGTTCCACGCGTTGACAAGCGACGGGTGGATCATGATCATACCGATAACGGCGCCGAGATAGATGTTCGCGCCGAATATCTTTGCCGCGCTTACTGCGATAAGTATCGGCAGGAAGGTGAGTGCAGCGTTGGAGAACATGTCCAGAAGGGTGAATATCTTCGTTTCCGCAAAACTCGGGATCGCCCTTGAAAGACCTCCCAGCAGACCGCACATAAGTCCGGTCGCCACGATAGCGGGAATGATCGGCACAAAAATATCGCCGAGGGTCTTTATCATCCGTTTATACCACGGAGCTTTCGACGCCGCGGCTTTCTTTACGTCGTCTTTTGATGCCGCGGCTACGCCGGCAAGTTTTATGAACTCGTCATAAACCTTGTTGACGGTGCCGGTTCCGATGATGATCTGCAGCTGTCCGGCGGCTTCGAATACGCCTTTTACGCCGTCCACGTTCTCGAGAGCCGATTTTTTCACCTTGGTATTATCGGCGATGACAAGACGAAGCCGGGTCGCACAGTGAGCCGCGCTAATGAGGTTTTCTTTACCGCCTATGGTTTCAAGAATACCCGCTGCGCTTTTGTTGTAATCCATATTGCCTCCTTAAAATAATGATTTGACAAATTTGTTGTGATTTTGCACAAATT
>JAGAAM010000102.1 GCA_017615235.1 Clostridia bacterium | reverse complement strand
TATATCAGGATGAGAATATCATCATCGTCGATAAACCCTCAGGTCTTATCGTCCATTCGGAAAGCGACGATTCCGCGGAAGATACTCTGATCGGAAGGATCAAGGCTTATCTCTACGATAACGGCGAATACGATCCTTCGGCCGAGAATTCTTTTGCGCCCGCTCTGTGCAACCGCATCGACCGAAATACGCAGGGCCTTGTGATTGCCGCCAAAAACGCTTCTGCTTTACGCGAGATGAACGAAATAATCAAGCATCGCTGCGTTAAGAAAACATATCTGGCTGCTCTGCACGGCGTTCCGAAGCCTTTAGAAGGTGAGATCAGTCTTTTACTTGAAAAAGACTCCGCTAATAATATAGTAAGGGTTCGTGATAAACGCATAAACTCCGGAGTCAAGACCGCCGTAACGCTATACAGGACCGTTTCCGTTTCCGCCGACAGAAAACTGTCTTTGGTCGAGATAGAACTCGTTACCGGAAGGACTCACCAGATACGCGCAAGCTTTGCTCATATCGGTAATCCCCTTTTAGGCGACGGAAAATACGCCGTCAACAAGGAAGACCGCGAGAAAGGATTTGATCACCAGGCTTTGTGCGCTTTCCGGCTCGAGTTCCGCGATATAAGCGATTATCCGACGCTGAATTATCTTTCCGGTAAATCGTTCACCGCAAATGAACCGAAGTTCCTGGAACTGTTCAAATAAGAAAAAAGGTCTGCCGTTCAAGGCAGACCTTAAATTTTTATGCGGTTTTATGCCCAGGGATTGGTGCTTTCGGGAGCGCGGATCCCGACAAGCAGGAACTGTTCCCAAAGATACCACTTGCCGTCTTTAGCCTGGCGAAGCTGGACCGAGCGTTCGGTATCGGCGCCGCCGGAACGGATAAACATTTTTGCGTAACCCTGTTCTTGGAAGGAATAAGGATTGGTGCTGACGGTTATGGTGTATGGTTCAGTCGGGAGATAATCGTTTGCTGGAACGGCGCCTTTGAAATAAGACCTGGCGACGTAATCGTAGTCCATGAATCTGTCGCGGATGAACTGTTTTTCAGCCGGAGACATAGGGCGCGGACCGCGAAGGAAATCGAGCATCCTGTAGCAGACTTCCCTGTCCTGAGGATAGAAGCACAGCGCGAGAACAGTAAGCGCAGCAGCATCCTGGGGAGTGGAAAGAGCGGCCTGAGGAAGAGCGATGAATTCTTCATAGGTGTCGGGGAGTTTGGAAAATACGACGTCTGTACTTCCCTTTCCGGAAAGATTGTTGGCTGTTTCGTTGACCTTATTCTTGATGTTGTCGAAAAGTCCCATTTGAATACTCCTTTGTTTTAGTTTAGTTTATTGTAACATAAATACGCGGCTTTTTCAATACAAAAATCAGTTTCAAACCTCATTTTTGATCATATCTTCAAAGGTTTCTCGCTTTACGATCAGCTTTTCTGTGCCTTTGCTTACCGAAACCATAGCGGGTCGCGGAACTCTGTTGTAATTCGAAGCCATGGTGTAATTATAAGCGCCGGTCACCGCTACAGCGAGGATATCGTCTTTTTTGAATTCCGGAAGGTCCATATCTTCACCGATAAGATCGTCGCTTTCGCAGTTCCTTCCGGCAAGATCCGCTTTTATACGTTTCGTGCAGGAGGCGTCGGAAGCGTTATAGACCGTATGTTTCGCACCGTACAGCGCGAAACGCGGGTTGTCGGTCATTCCTCCGTCGATGCAGACGTAGTTCTTGTAGCCTTTTATTTGCTTTACGGAACCGACGGTATAAAGCGTCGCACCGGCGTTGGCGACGATGAATCTGCCCATTTCGAACATAAACACCGGAGGTTTCAGACCGCGGCTTTCGACAAGTCCTTGAAGAGCGCAGCCTATACCGAACATAACGTCGCCGATATTGATCTTCGGATCGCTTTCCACGTAACGCACTCCGATACCGCCGCCGAGGTTTATTTTTTTAAAGGTATATCCGAGTTTATTCCTGATCTCGACGGTAAAATCGAGCATTATCCTCGCGGCGTCGACGAAAGGATCGACGTCAAATATCTGGCTTCCGATATGGCAATGAATCCCTTCGACGTTAATTCCTTTGCATCCCAAAGCAGATTTGACGAAATCGAAAGCCTGTCCGGTCTCGATCGGCACGCCGAATTTGGAATCAACGCTGCCGGTCATGACAGCCTTGAAGGTATGGGGATCGATGCCCGGAGAAAGGCGAAGCATCACGTTCTGGACTTTGTTTCTCTTCAAAGCCTCTTCGTTAACGGCAAAAAGCTCGTCTGTATTATCGATTATAAACGCGCCTATGCCGCAGTCGAAAGCGTATTCTATCTCCTTAGCGGTCTTGTTATTTCCGTGGAAATAAATCCTGTCGGCCGGAAATCCGACGCTCATAGCGGTAAAAATCTCGCCTGCCGATACAACGTCTGCGCCTATTCCTTCTTCGGCGAGGATGCGATATATCTCTTTGCAGCATAAAGCTTTGCTGGCGTACAGCGGAAGGCTGTCGCTGCCGAAATACTTCTCGGTACAGTAACGGTAGATCCTGCAGTTTTCGCGGATCATATCCTCGTCGATAACGTAAAGCGGAGTACCGTATTTTTTCGCAAGACCGACGCAATCGGCGCCCGCGAACGTTAAATGATTGATTTCGTTGATATTAAAATTACTGTGGATCATCGGATCCTCCGTTTGCTGCCTGAACGATCTTATTCCATAAGACTTCCCTGCCGATATCCTTGGTCGCCGAATATAAAACGATCTGTGTTTCCGGATCTAAAGACCTGTCGGCGATTATTCGGTTCACGGAGTTGTTAAGATCGGTCTTGTTCAACTTGTCGCATTTCGTGGCGACGATAATGAACGGTATCCCGTAATGCTTGAGGTAATCGAGCATCATTCGGTCGTCGTCGGTGATGCCTATCTTGACGTCGATAAGCTGGAAAACGCATTTAAGCGCGGAATTTTCGCAAAAATAGTTCTCCGTAAGCGCGGACCATCGCAATATATCGGCTTTAGACCTCTTTGCGAATCCGTACCCCGGTAGGTCGACGAGATAAAGCTTTTTATCGACGGAATAATAGTTTACCGTGATGGTTTTGCCCGGTTCGGAGCTTACTCTCGCAAGTTTTTTCCGACCGAGCAGCGAATTGATAAGCGAGCTTTTGCCGACGTTGGATCTTCCGGAAAGCGCGATCTGCGGCGCTCCGGCTTTTAAATGCTGGGACACGGATCCGGCGGTCAGCGCAAGCGCGGTATTATGTATGTTTATATCGCCGAACGACATCTGCATACTATTTGTTCAACGCGATCGAAAGCACCTCGGAAATGTGTTTAACGGGGATGAATTTCAACGCGTTTCTGACCTCCTCGTCGAATTCGGAGATATCAGGTTCGTTCTCCGCGGGGATAATGACGGTCTTCGCGCCGCATCTGTAAGCGGCCATCGACTTTTCTTTCAGTCCGCCGATAGCGAGTACGCGCCCGGTAAGAGTTATTTCGCCGGTCATACAGATATCCTGCTTTACCGTCCTGCCGGTAAGCTCGCTGACGAGAGCGGTGGCGATAGTGATGCCAGCGGAAGGCCCGTCTTTAGGGATAGCGCCTTCGGGAACGTGGATATGGATATCGAGATTGTTATAAAAATCCTCTGGCACATTTAGTTCCTCGCAGTGCTTGCGGATATAGCTGACGGCCGCCCTTGCGCTCTCTTTCATGACGTCGCCTAGCTGACCTGTCAGTTCAAGCTTTCCGCTGCCCTTCATCGAGCTTACTTCAACGCGAAGCATCTCGCCGCCCAAAGAAGTCCAGGCAAGTCCGTTTACTATGCCGATCTGGTCGGAATCGTAGATCTTGTCGGGAATGAACTTTTCGGGTCCGAGCAATTCTTTGACAGCCGGAACGCCGATCGAGATCTTCTTTTCACCTTCGACGATCTTCATCGCCGATTTGCGGCATAGCGACGCTATTTCCCTTTCAAGACCGCGTACGCCGTTTTCTTTCGTGTAAGAAGTAATGAGTTCCCTTACGGCGGCGTCGGATATACGGCACTGAGAAGCCTTCAAGCCGTGCATTTTAAGTTGTTTCGGGATAAGGTGATGCTTTGCAATAGCCAGCTTTTCTTCATCCGAATAGCTGTCCATATATATGACTTCGAGCCTGTCGAGCAGCGCCGGCGGGATCGTAGAAGTGGTATTCGCGGTGGCTATGAACAGACAGCCCGAAAGATCGACGGGTATCTCGATGAAATTATCGCGGAAAGCGCAGTTCTGCTCCGGGTCGAGCACCTCGAGCATCGCGCTCGTAGGGTCGCCGTGCATATCGTTTGCGAGTTTATCCAGCTCGTCAAACAGTATTACCGGGTTAATCGTTCCGGCGAGTTTCAACGCGTTGATTATCCTGCCGGGCATCGAACCGATATAGGTCCTTCTGTGGCCTCTTATCTCCGCTTCGTCACGGATTCCGCCGAGCGATATCCGAGCGAATCTGCGGTTCGTAGCGGACGCTATCGACTTGGCGACAGAAGTTTTTCCGACGCCGGGAGGGCCGACGAAGCAGAGTATCTGCCCTTTAAGATCGGGATTGAGCTGTTTTACCGCAAGGAATTCGAGGATACGTTCCTTGACCTTCTGGATACCGTCGTGATCTTTGTCGAGTATCTTTCTTGCGACCGAAATATCAAGCCTGTCCTTCGTCTTTTTTGTCCAGGGCAGTTCAAGACAGGTCTCGATATAATTTCTTATTACGGTCGCTTCGGGAGTCCCGAACGGCATTTTCGCAAGTTTGGCGTTTTCTTCAAGCAGTTTTTCTTTTACCTGATCAGGCAGTTTGGCATCTTCTATAGCGCGGTAGTATTCGTCCGCGTCCTCAATGTCGTCCGCGCCGCTTTCGCCGAGTTCGGCTTTGATGGCGCGCATCTGCTCGCGCAGGTAAGCCTCCCTTTGCTGTTTGGAAAGGTTGTATCTGACCTTTTGCTGGATGTTTCCTTCAAGATTCATAAGCTCGATATCTTTCTGGAAGATCCGGCAAAGTTTATCTATGCGTTTTAAAGTATCAAATTCCTCAAGTATCTGACGGCGTTCTTCGAAGTTGACCAGAAAATTGTTCGCAAGAAAATCCGCAAGAGTCGAGTTGTCGCGTATGCGTCGGGCTTCCTCGATGATCTCCTCAGAAGGTTTGGAAACGTACTGGAGATATTGCCCGAATACGTCGTATAGTCTGCGGGAAGCGAGGCGTTCCTGCGTATACGTAGGCATTTTCGTAATCCGGCGTTCCTTTGCTTCGGCAAGGATTATATCGTCGCTGATGACCGTCTTTCCGCGATCGGCACGGGTCAGTCCCTCGACTAGCACCTGATATCCGCCGTCTTTAAGGCGCGTTGAATGAACGATCCTTGCGATAACGCCGACCCTTAACAGATCGCGCTCCTCCGGGTCGTTGACCGAAGCATCCTTCTGGGGCACGAGAAACAGCGGCGAAC
>JAGAAM010000101.1 GCA_017615235.1 Clostridia bacterium | reverse complement strand
TAATGCCGGAAAGGCGGAACACCGCGCTTTCTTTGCCGTCGGGATAATTGTGTACCGGCTCGTATCCGCGGACAGCCGCCGGGTTTTCTTCGGACGCGCTTTCTTCGGGACCGTTTTCTTCAACGGAAATCTCGCTTTCCGGCGATTCTTCCGCGCTTTCCGGCGCGGAAACGCCGCTTTCCGAACAACCGGCGAGCAGAGAAAGCAGTACGCATATAAGTATCAAAAAAGTCAAAGCTCTTTTCATAAAACCCTCTTTTTACACCGCGAACACCGCGTTTATCGCGTTTATCGCGTCCTCGCGTTTTTTGACGTTGGCGATCCCGGCGCGCAAAGCCCTTCCGGTAACGCTTCATTCTTTTGCGGCGGTTAAATTATCGCCGACGATATTATTGCGTTTTTTACGTTTTATATTATTAACGACTAAAAACACCAGCTTATATATCGCCCAGCAAATTAATAACGCAAAAAACGTTTTTGACATATAAGCCGGGATCGCGTAATCGCTTTCCATATAACGTTGCATATAGTAAAACAGCAGTCCGAGGAAGAGGAGAAAACAGACGGCAAAAACGGTATTTGCGGCAAGCTGAAACCTTTTATGCCTGTTTTGACTGTTTGTCAAAAAAAACACGGAGTTACAGATCACGATCTCGGGCGTGATCGCCATAACAACAGTCAAGCCGATTTCAAGCGACACGATCGCACCGGCCAATCCAGTTAATTTGCGTTCCTGCGCCTGATCAATAACATTTTTGCACACAATATATAAACTAACTAAAGTTGCGGAAATCAACATAATAAATATGATTGAAATTATTAGTTTTCTTTTGCACATATGCTGTATCCTTTCTCACATCAATTCAAAATGTGCCATTTGAGATAGTCCGTTGGTTAAACTCATTATAAAATCGTATGTATCAGGATAAACCTTCTTTTCAGTTCGCGAACACCGCGTTTATCGCGTTTATCGCGTCCTCGCGTTTTTTGACGTTGGCGATCCCGGCGCGCAGAGCCGCGGAGCCTTTAAACCCTTTGCAGTATTGCAGCAGGTGGTGACGGAACTCGATTATGCCGCGTTCGCCTTTTTCGGATATGACCGTTTCAAGCTGTGAAATAAGTATCTCTCGCTTTTCCGCGTCGGTCGGGAAGGAAAATACACGGTTTTCTATATGCGCCGTTATTTGTGCGAATACCCAGGGCGATCCGTAAGCTCCCCGCCCGATCATAACGCCGTCGCATCCGGTCGAAAGCATTTTATCGTAGCTTTCGGGATCGCGCACGTCGCCGTTGCCGATCACCGGGATCGTTACGGCTTCTTTGACGCGCCGTATAGTATCGAGGTCGGCTTTCCCGGAATAAAGCTGTTTGCGCGTTCTGCCGTGGATGAATACCGCGCTCGCGCCGCCGCGTTCGCACGCTTTGGCGACTTCCGGCGCGTTTTCGTCGCCGTCTTCACATTCGCGGCGCATCTTCGCCGTTACGGGAATATCGACGGCGTTCGCGACTTCGTATATTATTTTCTCGCAAAGCGCGGGACGGCGCATAAGCGCGCATCCCTCTCCGTTGCCGACGAGCTTCGGCATCGGACATCCCATGTTAATGTCGATGAACGCCGGCGAGAACTTTTTTGTCACTTCCTTTGCCGCCTGCGCTATTATCTTCGGCTCGCTGCCGAAAAGCTGGATCGCGCAGGGTGATTCGTCGGGGCATACCCGCGCCAGATCGAACGATTTTTTGTCGCCGAAAACTATCGCCTTCGCGCTGACAAGCTCGGTCACCGCGCATTCCGCGCCGTGAGTTTTGCATATCCTCCTGAAGGCGTGATCGGTTATCCCCGCCATAGGAGCGAGGAAAAGCCCGTATTTGAATTCGGTTTTTCCAATAAACATATTTCCCTCTAATTGACGGTCTTCGACCCGCCCGATCTTTTAAGGAATTCAGCCGCCGCTTTATATATTTCCGCGTATTCCGGGTCGCCTCTGTGAGCGCGTATCTCCTCCGCCGTCGCGTCGGTCTCCGCAATGAGCGACATATCGGTGATCGCGGAAAACGCAGCGGAAAATTCGCCGCTTTGCCGTTCGCCGAAGAAATCGCCGGGTCCCCGCCTTTGAAGGTCGGCTTCCGCGACTTTGAACCCGTCGGAAGTATCGCGCATCACGCGGAGCCGGTCGGATCCGTCGGTGTGATCGCCGCCGTCGACGAGTATGCAGACCGATCTGCGGCTGCCTCTGCCTATCCTGCCGCGCAGCTGATGAAGCTGTGAAAGCCCGAAGGATTCGGCGTTCCGTATCAGCATAACGGTGGCTTCCGGCACGTCTACGCCGACTTCGATGACCGTCGTGGAGACGAGTATCTTCGTGATCCCGGCGGCAAAATCCGCCATCGCGGCTTCCTTTTCGGAAGGTTTCATCCTTCCGTGGATAAGCCCGGCGGGGATGCCTTTCAGCGCGCCGGAAGTGAGGTCCGCAAAAGCCGTCTCCGCGGATTTCCTGTCGGAGCTTTCGCTGTCCTCGACGAGAGGGCAGACGATATAGGCGCGTCCGCCTTCGGCTATCTCGTTTTTGATGAATTCATATACGCCTTCAAGGTCTTTTTCTTTTACTATCCGCGTTTCTGTCTTCTGCCTTCCGGGCGGAAGCTCGTCGAGCAGCGAAACGTCGAGGTCGCCGTAGATTATCAGCGACAGCGAGCGCGGGATCGGAGTCGCCGACATGACGAGCATGTGCGCCCGCCTGCCGTCGCGTTCGCTCTTGTCGAGCAGTGTCGACCTCTGCGCCACGCCGAAGCGGTGCTGTTCGTCGGTCACAACGAGGGCGCAGTTGAAAAGCTGAGTTCCGTCGGTTATCAGCGCGTGCGTGCCTATCGCGACGTCGATTTCTCCGTTCGCGAGTTTTTCGCGCATATCGCGCTTCTGAGCCGCGGGAAGCCCGGAGGTCAGAAGTCCGGTCTTTATCCCGTGCGGAGCGAGGAATCTGTCAAGCGTTTTTTTGTGCTGTGCGGCAAGTATTTCCGTCGGCGCCATAAGGCACGCCTGATAGCCGTTTTTTACGCATAAGTATATCGCCGCCGCCGCGACGGCGGTCTTTCCGCTGCCGACGTCGCCCTGCAAAAGCCGCGCCATGGGCACGGGTTTGCCGAGGTCGGCGAATATCTCCTTCACCGCCCTTTGCTGCGCTCCGGTGAGCGTGAAGGGAAGTCCGTCGAAGAACCTTTTTATCCCCGCGCCTTTGAGGGTCAAAGGCACCGCCTTTTCGGAAAGCGAGTTTTTGCGCAATCCCGACAGCGCGAGACGGAAAACGGAAAGCGATTCTATCGCAAGCGTCCTTTTCGCACGTTCAAGTTCATCCTTGCCGGCAGGGTCATGGAGTATCTTTACCGCCTCGCCTCGGTGATAAAGCGATTTTGCTTTTATTAT
>JAGAAM010000100.1 GCA_017615235.1 Clostridia bacterium | reverse complement strand
TCGTAAAAATCGCCTTCCGGAGTCCCGTCGATCGGCTCGTAGGTCAGGCCGTAAAGCGGTTTGGAGACCTTGAACGCCCTTAATACCGCGTAATCCCTGTAAAGCGAATCGGCGGAGTTGCTTTTGAGTCCGCGGACTACCGCCGCGGTGCTCGAAGCGGGATAATAGTCGGTCACTCCGTCCGCCGAAGCGATCCCTTCGGCGTCGACTTTTTTCGCGGCTTCGCGGGCGTAAGGGTCGGCGGCGTCGGAATCCGGGTATTCGGTGCCGGCGTACTCTATCCTCGCGACGGTGCGGAACGACGAATCCGCCGAATCTATGACGGCGGAACAGTAAAGCCTTACCCCGAGGCTTAAGGTCAGCATCGCCGCGAGGGCGATGATGAGCGCCGAGAAAAGCAACGTCCTGCCGCGTGCGCGTATATTCGATTTTATCGCGTTGCGGATGATCATAATGTTTCCTTTGAAAGTGATTTACTCTAATATCGCAAGCAGATAGCCCGCAAAAGTGTTTTCGGGTATTTCTATTGTCGCCCTGCCGTTTTCGCAGCGGACGGAGGCGGTTTTTTCTTCGTCAAATTCGGGGGAATACAGTTTTGCGCGGGAATAAACGCCTTCCGCGCTGATGGTCGCCGTTATTGCGCCGGTCTTTTCGGCGCCGGGTTCGAAAGGCGGGACCGGAAGATAAGGCGAAGTCACGGTATCGCGATCCGCGATAAAGCCTTTCGTATTGACGAAATGTACGACCGTTCCGGCTTTGGTGCCGAACGCCGAAACGATCACGTTCTCGTCGCTGCAGGACGTAAATCCGCCGCCGATGAGAAGTTTGAGCAGCGCGCCGTCTTTTTCGCGCATTTCGGGGATGAACGATCTGTCGCAGGGGGTCTGTTCCCCGCGCGGCCAGACCGCAGGCTGGATCGGATGATCCGACACGTCGGAAACGTGGAATATCACTTTGCCTTTGCCGGTCTTTTCTTCGACGCAGAGCGCCTCGCCGTTTTCGCCGCGGGCGATAACTTCGCCTAAAACTTTATCGAAAACGTATTTGCTCGTCGCGTTACCGAAAACTTTCCCGCCGATCTCTTCCCTGCCGGAGTAATCCTTAAGCCTTAATTCCGAGCGCATACCGAGCAGGCGCGTGCGTTCTTCCGTACCGCGTTCGCGGCAGTTTTCGTCCCTGCCGGCGAATTCGCCCAGGACGATGAGTTTTCCTCCGTTTTCGGCGTATTCGCGGAGTTTTTCCGCCTCGGCGTCGCTTATCGAATAAACGTAAGGTACGATTATCACCCGGAAAGCCGAAAGCGTTTCCGGCGCGTCCGTGCCGAAGACCATATCGCAGCAGACGCCGCTGACGTACGCCGATTCGAGATAAGCCATAAAAGGCTTCATATATTTTTGCGGAGCGTCCTTATCCGAATAATCGCGCGTTTCGGGCGAGAAGAAGAAAGCGGCGTCGGCGCGCTTGACGGGATCGCGATAACAAAGAACGTGTTTTTTCTCGAAATCGCGCATCGGCCTGTCGAAAGTCGAGCGCGAATCGCCTCCCGTGCCTGTGTAAAGCTGTCCCCAGGAGCGGCACAAAGCCCAGGCGGCGTAGGCGGAACCCGCCGTTTTCGGATACATGAGCGCCATCGGCGGTTTGCCGTTGCGTTTCGCCATCGCGAAGCGGTGGATCGCCTCCCCCGCGAAGCAGACGAAGGAATCCTTTATGACCGCGCAGCATTCCTGGAAGATGAAATCCCAAAGCTTCTGCGCCGGCTCGAAGCCGTAGCAGGTCGTGTCGAAGGGCAGAACTTCGCAGCAGTACGCCGGCCGCATAGGACGGAAACCGATGCTTTTATAGCGTTCGTCCATACGGTAATGGAAATCGCCGCTCTGCTTTTTCTTGAACTTTTTCCAGGCGATATAATCGGGGCGCTCGTAATGCTCGAAGAACCCGCTCCAATGCTCTTTGTCCGGGAGTTCGTAACCGGTCTCCTCGCGGAACTTAGCGCGGCAATAAACGCAAGCGCAGGAGTTGCCGCCTCCGAACCATTGAACGTCGTCGTTCATTATGCCGTCGATATGCGCTTTTTCGATTATGCGGCGGATATGTCCCCAGTACGCTTCCTCGAACGCCGGATGATTGAAGCAATGCGCGTTGCCGTCGTAATGCTTGAATATCCAGTGGACGTCCTTGCCCTCCGTATGGATATACGAAGAAAGGCAGGGCTGACCCGTCGAGCCGTCGATCTGCGCGAAATCGTCGAGCTTCGCGCCTTCCGGCGTCAGCGTGTTCTCGCTTTTCTCGCGGAAGCCGGGATAGGTCGACAACTGCATCCCGGGCGCGAGGTTCTTCTTCCAGAACGCCTCCGGATCGACGGGGCGGTAAGTCAGATGCGTCGAATGGTGCTCGATGACCTTTATGCCTTTTTTGTGGAAAGCGGAAGTGAAACGCGCGATGAAATCCTCGATGTCCGTCCAGTACGCCATGAACGAAAAGCGAAAATGCGCGCCGAAAAGTATGACCGCCGTGACGCCGTTGGCTTTGTAAAGCTCCGCCGCGTCGTCGAGGTCTTTTCCGGTGTATTCATAGATCGCTCTGCCGTCGTAGTGATACCAGCCGAAACGCTCTTCCCAGGGTGTGTTCGCCGTTACTTCCGCTGACATTTTTTACCTCTTTTCGCCTGTTTTACAGAATCCGTGTTATTTTTTTCCTTTTATATCGTGCAGCAACTGAATTATCTCAGCAAACCCAAGATATATCATGCCGGCAACGAAACTGCTTATCCAATATTTCAAAGCAGACAAAAACGAAAATTCAGTGTGGTATGAATAATAACCGGCGACTTCTTTTTGTCCAAGCACGATTCCGGCAATAAAGCCGACGATAAAAACCACCCAAGCAAAGACTTTAAAAATAATAGCAACGGTGTTGTGCTCTTTATATTCCGGTTCGGTATGTTTTTGATACTTTAAAATCTCCGAATATTCTTCGTCAGATACTTCTATCGGTATTTTTTTGTAGTACCTTGAACGCCCTGTTTCCGGATCCCTCTCGCACTCCGGATACTCATCCGAATCAAATTCATCGGTTGAGTATTCTTTCTCAAAAAGCCCTGATTTGATCAACAATTCATCTTTCTTCTTTTGATCTGTTTCTAAAGTTTCTTTTGCTTTTTTTGTCAGATATTCTTCAACCAACTTATGCATAAACAACTATCTTCTTTCGTTATCTGTCAATTATCGCCTTATTCGTATTCGATCGTGGCCGAAGGTTTCGGAGTGAAGTCGTAAAGCACGCGGTTGACGCCTTTGACTTCGGTAGTGATGCGTTTGACGAGCGTCTGCATAAGCTCGAAGGGGATATTCTCCACGGTGGCGGACATGGCGTCTTTCGTATTGACGGCGCGGATGATGACCGCCCAGTCGAAGGTGCGTTTGCCGTCTTTTATGCCGGTGGATTTGAAATCCGGAACGACGGTGAAATACTGCCATACTTTGCCTTCAAGACCGTTTTTGGCGAATTCCTCACGCAGGATCGCGTCGGATTCGCGTACGGCTTCCAGCCTGTCGCGCGTGATCGCGCCGGGGCATCTCACGCCCAGACCCGGGCCCGGGAACGGCTGGCGTTCGACCATACCTTCCGGCAGGCCGAGAGCCTTGCCGACGACACGGACTTCGTCCTTGAAGAGTATGCGTACCGGCTCGACGAGCTCGAAGGAGAGATCGTCCGGCAGGCCGCCTGCGTTGTGGTGGGCTTTAATGCCGTTCTCGCTTTCGAGTATATCCGGCCAGATCGTGCCCTGAGCGAGGAATCTGACGCCGTCGAGTTTACGCGCTTCCTCCGCGAAAACGTCGATGAATTCGCCGCCGATGATCTTGCGCTTGCGTTCGGGATCGCTTACGCCCGCGAGTTTATCGAGGAACCTGTCGACAGCGTCGACGTAGACGAGGTTCGCGCCCATCTCCTCACGGAAGACTTTGATCACCTGTTCGGGCTCGCCCTTGCGAAGCAGGCCGTGGTTGACGTGTACGCAGACCAACTGCCTGCCTATCGCCTTTATGAGAAGCGCGGCGGTGACGGAGGAATCCACTCCCCCGGAGAGCGCCAGAAGGACTTTATCCTTGCCTATCTGTTTGCGGAGCAGAGCGATCTGCTCGTCGATAAAAGCGTCTGCGAGCGCTTTTGTGGTTATGCGTTCCATGTTTTCGGGACGTCTGATTTCTGCCATTTTTGTTTCCTCCGATTTATGTAAATTTTATTCAAATTCGACGGTTGCCGGGGGCTTTGACGTTATATCGTAAACGACGCGGGAAACGCCTTTGACCTCGTTGGTGATACGGCGCGCGGCGGTATCGAGCACTTCGTAAGGAAGGCGCGTCCATTCCGCGGTCATGAAATCCTCCGTTGTGACGGCGCGGAGCACGACGGTGCGACCGTAGGTACGGGCGTCGCCCATGACTCCGACTGCGCGGGTGTCGGTAAGCACGGCGAAATACTGGTTCGGGCGGTTTTCAACGCTTAGGGTATCGACTTCCCCGCGGAAGATCGCGTCGGCTTCGCGGAGCGTTTCAAGCTTGTCTTTCGTGACTTCTCCGGCGATACGTACGGCAAGTCCGGGACCGGGGAACGGCTGGCGCATGACGAGTTTTTCGGGAAGACCGAGTTTTATCCCGACCTTGCGCACCTCGTCCTTGAACAGGTCGCGTAAGGGCTCGGCGATGCTTTCAAAACTTATCACGTCGGGCAGACCGCCGACGTTGTGGTGGCTCTTTATCACGGCGGAATCGCCCTTGCCGCTCTCGATGACGTCGGGATAGATAGTTCCCTGCGCCAAAACGTCGATCTTTCCGAGCTTTTTTGCCTCGGCTTCGAAAACGCGGA
>JAGAAM010000099.1 GCA_017615235.1 Clostridia bacterium | reverse complement strand
GGGATCGATGACGATATAGTCCGCGTTGACCCAACCTTTGGGAGAATCTTCAGCATCCCCAAGGGCGCAGTATGCCCATCCGTCCGATTGCTCAATCACGATCGGCAGAAATCCGTACTCCGAACCCCTGTCGCTTCCGTCGCGCAGACCGTAAAGATAGCGCAATTTATGGAAAATAAAGGCGGAATTGCCGGTTTCAAAGGCTTTCGCGGCGTCGTCGCCGACTTTCGGGTAGATATATTTCGTATCGTAGTGTTTCAAAAGCCGGTCGGTCAGATCGAGCATCGTATCAGCGCTCATCGTCATTTTTACCTTGTTTTTATAGGTATCCTTGACGACGTGACGGCCGATGCTCATCCACATCGGATAGGTGAACTCCTCGCCGTCGTAATAGCAGGCGAAGCCGTATTTGCCGGCGCTCACGTCGGAAACGCTTTTCGCGATCTCGCTGAACTTATCCCAGGTCCACTCCCCGCTTTGAACCAGCGCTTCCGGGTCGTATCCTGCGGAACTGACCGTCTCGCGGTTGAAAAACACGACGTTCAGGTCGTCGTAGACCATCGCGCTTTCGTCGGGGATCATATAAAAGGTGCTGTTCGTTGCGAGCTGGAGGGCGTGATTACTGTCGAAAATCTCGCTTTGCGGATCGAAAGACGGCAAAGTGTTCATATCGTACAGCAATCCGGCGAGATAAAGCTTTACGGTGTCGCTCTGCGGCAGCGAAAGCAGGTCGCAGTAACTCAGGCCCGAGTCAAGCGCGTTCTTTATGCCCTTCGACACCTCGGAATAGTTCCGTTCCTCGACAACGACGGAGATGTTGTAGCGTTCCAGAAGAAAATCGCCTCGCTCCGATATAGAGCGGTCGAACGCGGTCGGCGCCGTTTCGTCGGAAAAATAGACCGTCCGGTCGTTCGTGATCACAGTACAGGTATAGCTTGCTTTCGCGCCTTCGCTCGTCTCGCTGACCTCCGCCGGTTCCGGCAGGATGCCGCTGACTTCCTCGTAAGGGTCGGCCGAGACCGGCGCCGCGGCGCTCGTATTCTCTTTTATCGAAGTGTTTTCGCAGGAGCAAAGGCATATCACGGCCAGTGCCGCGAGCAAAAACGCCGTTATTGACCTTTTCAAATAAGGACTTCCTTTCCCGGGTGTTTCACGTGGAACGTTTTTCGTGCTGTTTCACGTGAAACTTCAGCCGATAAGTTCCGCTTCGAAGGTCTTCCCGGCGGAAACTATCCTGAAGCGGAGCTTTTTGCCCTGTTCGATCGCTTTTTCGCCGGTAATGTGTGCGTGTACGTTGCCGATCAGCAGAGCTTCGCGCTTTTTCCGGTCGAGCACCCAGCCGAAAACTTCGTCGCCCGGCTTCAAAAGCGCTTCACGGCGGGACTTGTCGAACGCTCTTTCGGCTTTGTACCGCTGTTCGGCGGCTTTCTGCGCCATAGCGGCGTAATCCTCGGCGTCGAGTTTTATCGCTTCGGGGTCGATTATGCCGGATCTTTCGTCTTTTATCATACACGCGAGCGCCCGGTGCGAGACCAGATCGGTATATCTTGTTGCGGGATGGCCGAATCTGATAACGGTATCGCAGGCGTTTTCTGCGTCGAAAGCCGGGCAGGACGTGTATTTACAGCAGGGCGACAGTAATTTGAGCTCGTCGCAGAGGAGCGCGTGGAATTCGGAGCCGCGGCTGCGGTCGACTATCCTGGCGATCCTTTCGACCGGAGGCAGCTCCGGGTACGGATCTAACCCGAATGCGCGCGCAAGCACGGCGACTTTCTTTTCCGGAGGCGGATCCTGGGAGTAAAATACCGCCGGAAGTCCGCGTTCGCGCATCATTTTACCCGCCTGAACGCTTGCAAACATCATGATCTCGGTCCACATCGCCTTGCTGTCGGGCTGCTGGACCTGTTTCAAACCTGTGACTTCCCCGTTTTCGCCGGTTTCGTACACCCTGTCGAAGGCGTCGATCCGGATCCCTCCGCGTTCGCAGCGCAGGCGGAACAGCGCGGCGGCGAGGCCGTACATATCGTCGATCATCGGCATAAACTGGCTGTATTTGCGGCGGAGCGCCGTGACTTCGGAGGCGTCGGCGTTGATCCTCAGGGCGTCAAGTTCGCCGAAAAGGCAGCGCCTGCTGACGCGCGTCACGCTTTTATCGATGACGGAGGACGAAACTTCGCCGTTTTCATTGACGTCGATAAACAGCGAGACCGTAAGACGGTCTTCGCCTTCGCGAAGGTTGAAAACCCCGCGCACAAGGCTTTCGGGAAGCATACCGCTGCTGCCGGAACCGGTCCCGACGGCGGCAAAACGCTCACGCGCGGCGAGATCGAGCTCCGTATCCGGAGAAATCAGCGCCGCGACGTCGGCAACGTTGACCGCAAGGTGATAAACGTCGCCGTCTTTTGTGACCGAAAGGGCGTATTGCGAAGCCGAGTCCGCGTCGGAAGCGAAAGAAAGCACGGTGCGGTAACGCATATCGCGCCTCGTCTCGATCAGCGAATCGGGGTTGATCTTTTCGATACAGCCCGCCTGATAAAGCGCTTCGCGGCTGAACTTCGGCCGTTCCCTCCCGTTATTGCGGGTTTCGTTTTTTAATAAGTAAATATTATCCATAAATCATCCGTAATGATGCATATTGTTGTTCCGGCATTAACTTGTGGCGCCGGAACCCACATTTTCACATTTGCATTATACACCATTTTTTCCGGGAATGTCAAGGCTGTCGGCTTAAATTTACAGAATTGTTACATTAATTATATATATTCCCGCCCGCCGGGATCGCGCTTTCTTGACAAGCGCCGAAAACGGTGATATAATATCGTGAAAAAATATTTTGGTTTGTTTATCCGGAGGTCAATATGAAGATCGTAGTAGCAGGATGCGGTAAAGTCGGCACCTCGGTAACGGCGAGTCTCGTCCGCGAAGGACACGACGTGCTCGTCATCGACAACCGCAACGACGTTATAGAGGAAATCATTAATATCTACGACGTTATGGCGGTATGCGGAAGCGCCGCGGATTTTGATACGCTTGCCGAAGCCGGAGCCGACAAGGCGGAGATATTCGTCTCCGTGACCGGTTCCGACGAAGTGAACCTAATCGCCTGCCATCTGGCGAAGAAAATGGGCGCGAGCCATGCTATCGCAAGGGTGCGCAACCCCGAATACAACGACAAAAGCCTTGCGTTCATGAAACAGTCGCTCGGGATCTCCGCGATGGTGAACCCGGAGCTGTTCGCCGCGCAGGAGCTTTTCAACATCCTTAAAATACCCGCCGCGATGAACGTCGAATCCTTCTCCGGCCGTAATCTTGAACTTGTCGAGATGGTCATTAAAGAGGGAAGTCCTTTAGACGGGATGTCGCTTATCGACCTGCGCCGCAAATACAACGCGCAATACCTTGTAAGCGCGGTAATGCGCGGGGAAGAGACCTATATCCCCGACGGCTCGTTCGTCCTTAAGGGCGGCGACCGCATCGGCGTGACCGCCGCTTCCTATGAAGTACAGCGGCTTCTGAAGATGCTCGGCATGGTGCAGAAGCAGGCGCGCAGCGTTATGATACTCGGCGCCAGCACGACGGCGTTCTATCTTTCTCAGATGCTCGCGCAGGGCGGAAACAAGGTCAAAGTTATCGAAAAAGACCCCGACAGAGCGGCGGAATTCGCGGCTAAACTGCCGCCCGACGTCGTTTTGATACGCGGCGACGGCGCTCAGGAGGAATTGCTGCTCGAAGAGGGGATAAAAGAGGTCGACGCTTTCGTCTCTCTTACCGGTATGGACGAGGAAAACATACTTATTTCCTATTTTGCCTCCACCCAGGAAGTCCCGAAGGTCATAGCGAAGGTCAACCGCGACGAGCTTGCCGTCATTGCTGAAAAGCTCGGGCTCGAGACCGTCATTTCGCCCCGGAAGATCGTCTCCGACATCATTGCAAGTTACGCGAGGGCGGTCGGAAATTCGCTCGGCAGCAACGTCGAGACGCTTTACCACCTTATGAACGACTCGATCGAGGCGCTCGAATTCAAGGTCGCCAACGAATTCCGCGGAGCGAAGATCCCGCTTAAGGACCTTAAACTCAAACCCGATATCCTTATCACCGGCATAACCCGCGGACGCAAGGCGATAATCCCCTCCGGCGAGGATATGATATTGCCGGGCGACAGGGTCATCGCCGTCGTCGCCGGACAGCAGCTGTCGGATCTTGAAGATATATTGGCGTGACGGGGATAATTAATAATTAATAACGAACAATGAATAATTCCGGAAGAAAAACCTGCGTTTTTTCATTGTTTCCATGCCGGTCTTGTTTTTTGTTCGTTCCTCATTTCTGGTATGACACCATCGAAAGGCGGTGCGTTTATGAACCGTAAAATGGTATTGCATATATTCGGAAGGATCGCGCTACTGGAAGGGGCGCTGATGCTGATCCCGGCGGTGGTCTCGCTTATCTACGGCGAGATGCGGCCGGTGCTGTCATTCCTCGTCGCCTCCGGCGGAGCGATGCTTATCGGCGCGGCGATAAACTATTTCGTCCACCCGAAGGACCACGTCATCTATGCGCGCGAGGGGTTCGTTACCGTCACCGTCGCCTGGATCGGGATGGCGCTTATCGGCGCGATGCCGTTCGTGATAAGCGGCGAGATCCCGAATTTCATCGACGCCGTCTTCGAGACGATGAGCGGTTTCACAACCACCGGCGCGACGATACTTACCGATATCGAATCGTTGAGCCGCGGCATACTGTTCTGGCGAAGCTTCACTCACTGGCTGGGCGGCATGGGCGTTCTGGTCTTCATTATGGCGATCGCGAACAACTTCACCGACCGTTCGATCCATATCATGCGCGCCGAGATGCCGGGCCCCGTCGTCGGCAAGCTTTTGCCGAAAGTCAAGGACACGGCGAAGATACTTTACCTTATTTATATGGGTCTCACGCTGCTCGAGACGGTGTTCCTCTGCTTCGGCGGGCTTTCGCTTTACGAGGCGCTCATCCACTCCTTCGGCACCGCGGGCACCGGCGGATTCAGCATTTATTCGGC
>JAGAAM010000098.1 GCA_017615235.1 Clostridia bacterium | reverse complement strand
TGATCGGCGTAAAGCTTTTCCAAACCGTCGTATTGCGGAGTGAATCCGCATCCGGTGGCGGTGTTGACTATAAGCAGCACCTTTCCTTCGTATCTGCGAAGCGGAACTTCCTCGCCGCCCGCAGTCTTTGCGCTGTATTCGTAAACCGACATTCCGATTACCTCCGTAAAATTATCTTGTGTTCAATTTAATTTTATCAAATTCATTTTGATTTGTCAATAACTATTTTTGACGGATCGGGTTTTGTTTTGCCGGAAAAGCATAAAGAAAACACCCCAAAAAGGGTGTTTTCTTTATGGAGCAAGCGACGGGAATCGCCCGCCTGCGGGCGGAGCGGTGGTCGGCTCTGACTCGCCCCCGGCGAGTCATTCACTACCGACCCTTCGATTCCCTTTGTACATCGAATTTACAGTAAAAACGCAGCACCCGCATGGGTGCTGTGTTTTTGGAGCAAGCGACGGGAATCGAACCCGCACGGTCAGCTTGGGAAGCTGAAGTTCTGCCACTAAACTACGCCTGCCTGACGTGTATGGACATTATAGTACGAAAACAGTCTTTTGTCAAGGACTTGTTTGTATTAAAATAACCGGTATTCCGACAAAAATCGGCCCCTTTCGGAGCCGCTTTCCTATTAACTTAAATCAGGCGTTTTTAAGAGCTTCGTAGTAGTTCGCGATGGTAACGGCGTGATAGGGAGCGACCCAAAGTACGCCTAAGCCGAGTGCGAGAGAACCGACTATGTACCAGCCGATGAAGCTGAGGTCGAGAACAAAGAGTTCCCATTTGTGACCGTTGGTGATGCGTTTGCTTTCGTCAAGGCACTGTTTCCAGTCGTATTCCGGATGATCGTTTGCAATGTAGAAGCTCATGGAATAAGCATAATACTTGATGATACCGGGGATGACGAAGAGGAGCGACCAGAGGAAGATGAACAGGCTCTGAAGAAGGCCGAGGAGAAGGTTGCGGGAAAGGTTGTCCTTGAATCCGTTGAACATATCCTCGATCTTGATGGAGTTCGCACCGCGGACGAGACCTATGAACAGACCTGCGACGCCGACTGCGAGAGGTCCTTCCACAAGCACGGTGACGATACCGAACGTAAAGGATCCGGCAAAGGAAAGGATGACGCTTACGATAAGGAGAACGAGCAGAGCGTAAAGCCATACGTTAGCGAAAAGGCTGCCGCCGAGCTGCTGTTTTGCGCGGGTTTTGAGTTCAGCTCTTGATAACATGATGAATACCTCCAAACATTTGATTTATGGAACAATAATACCACCGTTAAAGGCGATTGTCAATATTTCAGGTACAAAAACCGGCGTTATTTGCGTACCGCCAGTATCTTTTTGACTCCGTGATACTTAAAGTTCGCTATTACGTTTTCGTCGATGATCTCGCCGCATACCGCGCAGGGCACCGCGGGCGGGCAGCTCACCGTAGGTGCGGCGCAGATCCTCCCGTAAGCGTCTGCGACCGGTATCTCCTCGCTTTCGGCGAAAAGCGCTTCGCGGATGCTCATCGCCCTTTTCGGAAGCGTAACTTCCGGCGCAAGACGGGGCAGGGGATCGCGCTTCGGAAGCGCGGCAAGCGCTTCGCAAAGCAAAAGGATTTCGCTTTCGGTATTGAAAGGCGTGACCATCGCGACAATAATATCATTGTCGGCGTATTCGAGCGCAAAGCCCGCCTTGCGTAAGAAATCGAGCACCTCCGCGCCGGAATAACCGTATTGCCTGGTCAGCAGCGTGATCTTTAACGGCTCGTCGCCGTAAACGCCGTATCCGGCTTCGGCAAGCCTGCCTTTGGCATTTTCGCATAAAGCGGCGCACCGTGCGATCTCCTGTTTCCAGTCATCGCCGGAGATAACGGCGTTCGCCCTGTCGAGCGAGCGGAGAATAAGGTAAGAAGGACTCGTCGAGCCGAACAGCGAAAGCGCGCTGCGCGCGTGTTCCGCAAGGACTTTTGCGTTCTTCCCGAAATGAAGATAAGCGCCGCCGGTCAGCACCGGAAGCGTTTTGTGCGCCGAATCGCAGCAAATATCGGCGCCGTTCGTGACAGGGTGCAGGTCGTGAGGCAGGAAGCGCAGATAAGCGCCGTGCGCGTTGTCGACGAGCAGCAAAACGCCGTATTTATTGCATATTTCCGAAAGCGATCTCACGCCGGCGATCTTTCCGGGGTAATCCGGGGAAGTGACGAACAGCGAGGAATAGATTTTGCTTTTTAAAGCCGATTCGACTTCGTTTAAATCGATATCGCCGGAAAGCAGTCCGCCGTTTTTCGGGAGTATCCAGTCCGCCTCCGCGCCGGCAAGACCCGCGGCGGTGACGAAAGATTTGTGAGCGTTCCTTATCGCAAGTATGCGGTTTGGGAGCCCTTTCGACGCGGCGTAAAGCCCGGCGATATAAACCATCGCGCGGATGCAGTGCGAAGAACCTTCCGTCGAATAAAAAGTCGCCTCGCTGCCGAAGACCGATCTCGCGTTTTCCTCGCTTTTTTTAATTATCCCGTCCGCTTCGTAAAGGCTGTCGGCGCCGGGTATCTCGGTTATATCGAATTTTGCAAAAGTATCCTCGGGTATTTTTCCCTTGTGCCCGGGCATGTGGAACCGCGCCGTTCCGTCTGCGGCGTATCCGTCCAGGAAATCACTTATCGGAGTCGAAACTTTCATTCTTCTTCCTCGTCAAGCGCGTCTGTGGCTGCAAGCATCAGCGCGCATTCCATACGCTTTTTGAAAAGCTCGCAGCCTTTTTTGTAAATCCCGTTCACGCTCCCGCAGGAGTGATAGGCGTTTGCGGCGCAGCCGCCGGAGCAGTAAAGCTTCGCCCAGCAGTTCCGGCATTCCTCACGCGTGTAGACGTTGCAGGCGGCGAATTCATCCCGAACGCACTCGTTCTTTATCCCTTCAAAAACGTTGCCGATAAGGAACTTTTCCTCGCCGACGAACTGGTGACAGGGATAAAGGTCGCCCCAGGGAGTGACCGCCATATATTCGGTGCCGGAACCGCAGCCGGAGATCCTTTTGTAAATGCAGGGGCCGCCGCGCAGATCGATCATATAGTGATAAAAAGTGAAAGGCCTGCCTTCTTTTTTGCGTTCGAGCATCAGCGTGGCGAGTTCCTCGTACTGCTTTTTAACGATCTCTATATCTTCGTCGGTCAGGGCGGCTTTATCGCCGGGAGCCGCGACGACGGGTTCCATGCTGAGCTCGGTAAAACCGAGATCGAGCATCACTTTGATATCGTTGACAAAATCCGGGTTCGCGTGGGTGAAAGTACCGCGCATGTAATAGTTTTTGCCTTCGCGGGCTTTTACTAACTTCCGGAATTTCGGGACGATCTTTTCCCAGCTTCCGTTACCGGCGTAATCGACGCGGTATCTGTCGTGTATCTCCCTGCGTCCGTCGAGGCTCAATACGACGTTCGAGCATTCGCGGTTGGCGAAACCGATAACGTCGTCGTCGATGAGCATCCCGTTCGTCGTAAGCGTGAAACGGAAGTTTTTGCCCTTATCCTTTTCGATCGAGCGGGCGTATTCCACCGTCTTTTTAACGACTTCGAAGTTCATCAAAGGTTCGCCGCCGAAAAAGTCCACCTCGAGATTGCGCCTCGTACCGGAGTTTTCGACAAGGAAATCCATCGCCCTTTTCGCGGTCTCAAAGCTCATCAGCGCGCGCTCGCCGTGGTATTTGCCCTGGCTCGCGAAGCAGTATTCGCAATTAAGGTTGCAGGTGTGGGCGATATGCAGGCAAAGCGCCTTTATAACGCCGCCGCTGCGGCGTTTGAGCTCGCCGGCTATCGGCTCGAAGCTGTCCGGCGCGAAGAGCGAGCCTTCGCTTTTAAGCTCCTCTATCGCCTCGACGCACTCGTTTATCTCCTCTTTACGGTCCGTGTATCTTTCCTCAAGCGCGGCGACGGCTTCTTCTTTGCCGTTTGCGTCGTAAAGCGCGATCGCGTCGTACATTATATCGTCTACGACGTG
>JAGAAM010000097.1 GCA_017615235.1 Clostridia bacterium | reverse complement strand
GTCGTCTCTGCGTGTGCCGAGCATCGCGCCTACGGCGTCGCGATACCATCCTTTATCGAGGTTGACCGTCCTCCTCATGAACCCCGAAGGGCGGAGAAGGTATTCGAGCACCTCGTTCATATCCTTGATGCTTTCGGGAACTTCCTGTGGTTTGACGTGATAAAACCTTAATATCTCGCCGATAGCGTCGGCGGTTATCTCGCGGTCGTTGTTGAGCGCGGCGTTGAGGCGCCGGCCCATAACGGCGTTCGCCATCTGCTCGAAGGATTCTTCGTAAACCGTGCGGTCCGCTTCTTTTCTTGCACGTATCTGTTCATCGAACCAGCCCATTCATGTCACCCCCTCACTCCGACGTGACGAGCGCTTTATAGGCGCCGTCCAGCGCGATAAGTTGATCGTGAGTGCCTCGCTCGACCACTTTTCCGTGGTCCAGGACGATGATCTCGTCGCAGTCGCGGATAGTCGAAAGCCGGTGCGCGATAACGATGCAGGAAATGCCGCGGTCTTTGATAGACTTGACGACTTCATATTCCGTCCTGGCGTCGAGCGCGCTCGTCGCCTCGTCCATGATGATGATCGTCGGATCCTGGGCGAGTACCCTTGCGATCTCCATACGCTGGCGCTGACCGCCGGAGAAGTCCTTGCCTCCCTCGGTGATCCTGTACTGATAGCCGCCTTCGCGCTGCATGATATCCTCGTGGATCTGCGCGTCGCGCGCCGCCATGATGACCTCGAAGTCCTCGATGGAGTTGTCCCACATCTTTATGTTGTTGGCTATTGTATCTTCAAAAAGAGTTATATCCTGGTCGACGACCGCCACTGAACCGGTGAATACGCTCCGGTCGATCTTCGATATGGGCTTGCCGTCGAACAGTATCTCGCCGCTCCACGGAGTGTAAAGCCCGGAGATGAGTTTTGAAAGCGTCGATTTGCCGCATCCCGACGATCCGACGAACGCGACCCTTTGTCCCTGCTTGAGTTCAAGGCTGAAATCCTCGATCAGCGGAGGAGCGAGTTTCGAATACCCGAACGTGACGTTCTTAATCTCAAGGTTGCCCGAGAGTTTGTCGAACCCTTCCCCGTTCGCCTCGGATTCGGCGGACGCCTGTTCCTGCGAGGCGAAGACCGGATCGTCCGGATACTCCATGACGTCCTCGATGCGTTCCATGCTCGAACGCATCTCCTGCATCTGCTGACCGGAAGTGATAAGCGCCGCCGCAGGTGCGATGAACGCGGCGAGGAACCCCTGAAAAGCGAATACCATACCGACGGTGAACTCTCCCCTCATCGTGAGCCATACGCCGAGGATAAGCACGGTTATGCTCATTACTTCGGAGATGACGCCCGGTATAAGTCCGAGGTATTGATTGATCTTAAGGAATCTTACGCTTTGAGTATTGACCGAAGCCTGATAGCCCGACCATTTTTCGAAAAAGCCGTTTTCGGCGCCGCTCGATTTTATCGTCTCGATCATCTCGACGCCGGAAACCGTCGCCGAAGCGAGTTTGCCGCTGTCGCGCATCATAACGCGCGTGATGTTGACGCGTTTTTTGGAAATATAACGCGAGATGAATATCTGGGCGAATACGGATACAAGCCCCACGAGCGTGAGGATCCAGGAATACCGAAGCATAACCACGAGATAGAAGATCATCATCAGCGTGTTGAGCGCGATCGGCGCGAGAGTGTTGACTATCTGCCCCGCAATAGTCGCGTTGGATTCTTTGCGCTGCTGGATATCGCCCGCCATACGCTGGGAGAAGAAGTCCATCGGCATACGAAGGACCTTCCACATATAAGTGCTGTTTCCGACGACAGCCATCTTGCCGTCAAGCCTCAGCGCATAGATCGCCTGTATCCAGGCGGCGGCCAAGTTGATGAAGATCACGACGGAGAACAGTATCAGGAACGGGATGAACCAGCCGGGTTCTTTTCCGCTCAGCAGTTCGTCGAGGAACACGCGTGAAAAGCCCGCGCTGAGTATTCCTATCAGCGAGGTGATAACCGTCGTGATGACGACGAACGCGAAAGCCGCGCCCGCGCCTTTCATGCGTTTTTTCGCGAAACCGGCGATGCTCTTCGGTTTTCCGCTCGGTTCGAAACCTTCGTCCGGCTCGAACATAAGACAGACTCCGGTAAAACCTTCGTCAAACGTCTCCAGCGATACGGAGTAATCGCCTTTTGCCGGATCGTTAAGATAAACTTTATTTCCCTTGAAACCGTTGCAGACCACGAAATGGTTGAATTCCCAATGGATGATGCAGGGGAACTTTCCGTTTTCGCGAAGCGTTTCCGGCTCGTAGCGATAGCCTTTCGCCGTAAAACCGTAATTACGCGCGGCTTTAAGGATATTGCCCGCCTTGCTTCCGTCGCGGGATACGCCGCAGTCGCGCCGTACCTGTTCAAGAGGCACCCATTTATTGTAATAAGCCATGATCATGCAAAGGCAGGCCGCCCCGCATTCGAGGGCTTCCATCTGCATTATGACAGGCACTTTGACTCTGCCCTTTGTGACCGGCTGTTTCAGATTCTTCTGCGCCATAACGACCCCACTCGAAAATTCTTATCGGTTGCAGATCAGATAACGGTCAGTTCGTAACGTAAGATATCGGGGCGGTCTCTTTGACGTTGCCGTCTTTATCGTGCGTCTCTACCCTGCCGAAGATACTCCAGGCGAGGATGCCCAGAAGAAGTACAACGAGCGCGATAAGGACCACCCAGACCGACGGAGTGGTGACCTTGATATAATCGTTCAGCGATTCGGGACTCGAAACTTTGTTGATGCTTTTTTCCCTGAAGATAGATCTTTCTTTTTCGTTATCAGCCATGATACGTTACTCCGTATGACAAATTGCGCGGCGATCCGCGCGTCAGCGCGATCCCGTCGCGCCTCCGGCGGTTATTGCCGTTCGCTTGAAAAAAACAATAATACATCGTCATTCTACATTATTATTCTATTAAAATCAAGTATTTTGTTTATATTTGTGATTATATTTGTTTATTTAATAAAATTATAGAGTAATACTGTTTTTAAAAAGCGCCGCGGCGGCGACGGAGAAGGACGCGAATAAGAAGGATAAACACAAAGGAGCAGGCGAACCTGCTCCGATACATAGGGCATCAAATCATTTGACGGATAATATGTTGTATTTGTTTTTCTTAAGGAAGTACGCGTAGGCGATCCCGGAGACGACGCTGTCGAAAGCGTTGCCGATCCCGAACATCAGAGCAATACCGATGAGGGTCGGCTCCCATACCCCCGTGAGGTATAAAACGAAGAATAAGCCGTAATAGACCGTGTTGGTCACGACCGACTCAAACAGCATATAATTTGTTTTGCCTCTGCCGTAGAACGTGCAGTCAAACACGTTCTGAACGGCGTACAGAACGTAAAAACCGAACAGGACCATAACAAGTTCGAAGAGCTTATCCGCGTCGGAATAGCCGAGAACGTACTGCATAAAAGGTTTGTATGTCGGGATCAGGACCGTCCAAAGCACGCATACGATCGCGGTAATGGAAAAATATCCGAGTGAATTGTTGTTGATCGCATTTTCATCTTTGGCTGTTTCCTGCTTGATGAGTTCTCCGAGTTGGATCACCGGCAGAAGCATCCATCCCCAGATGAAGTTGTTTGCGACCCAGTACGTTCCCTGCTCGCCTACCATATTCACCATACGGGAGACCATCAGCATATATGCAATATTGCGCACAAAGGATTCCAGTCCCGATATCCCGCCGATCTTCGCAAAATCCTTCGCCCACGCAAACGACAGCTTTCCGCGGCTGAAAACGCGGCACCCCTGTTTTGCAAGGATGATGACGGCTGTTATGAAGAGCAGGGCGTTCACGATAATATTGGAGACGCCGATCCCGTTTACGCCGAGGTTCAGCGAGATCGGCAGCGCCGATACAAGAAACGTATCCGAAACGACGCAAAGAACAAGCTTGACTCCGGTCAGTATGTAGACAAAGCGGTCTTTCCCGAGAGATACAAGCGCAACGGAAACAAAACTGAAAAGTATCCCGAAGATATTGGCGACCGCCTCGATGCGGATATATTCGGCGGACTCTCCTATGATTTCGGGCGAAGTCGCCATAGCCGAAAGCAGCGGCTCCGCAAAAAGCAAGATCAGTACCGAAAGGATCGAATAGGCGCAAAGAGAGATCAAAAGTCCCGTTTTGACGCGGTTGGTGAACTCCTTTTTATCGGAAACGACTTTCCCGATAAAGAAGAACAGCGGCAGAATGATCGCCTCGTTCACTATCTCATAGATCAGATTGACCCAGCTGAGTTGTCCCGCGATCGAGTACGACCAGTCACCGGGCAGCTGGCCGAGGAAAAAGGTGCGGAGCGTCGTGTATATCGCCGGGCAGAGACCGAGAACAAGCAGCGCAAGGTATAAGCGTAAGTTGATATGGCGGAGTGAACGCTTGATTTTGGAAAACATCTCTCACAACTTCCTTTCTTCTATGATTTCATATCCGTTTGTCAAACCTTTTACTCTTCTGGCATGGAATCGGAAACCGTTGGCTTTCCAATGAGGAAAACTGTTTGCTTTTTCTGCATTGGTAGAGTAATGACAAATAACTATATTTGCTTTTGTGTCTTTACCGCCGTCAGATATGGGTCGGATGTGATCGATAGTCGGTTGATATGCACTGTTTGAATTTCCGCAAGCGGATTTCAACATTCTTCTGCCGGCATAATCGAACACTTCATCTTTTGTTCCGAAAAACTCGTTCCAGAGTTTTTTGATTGAATACTTAGACATTGTTCTTCTCCCTAATTTATAGTTTTGATTGAACCTTAGTACTTGCAGTATAAGGTGACAGAAGAAAGCAAAAACCCCCTATATGACAGATTGCGAACGGACAAAAAAGAAACGCCTGCACTTAAGCGCAGACGACAAAAAAAGACGACAATAGTCTCATCATTTGACGAGTCTGCGACCAAAAGTGCATTTGCCGGAAGTTACTGTGAGTCTGTCAAGTTCACAGTAAGTTTCCCGATTGCAAGAGCAACCGCTTAAGTCGCTATTCACTTTGTGTGAATTATATCACACGATTACAAAAAAAGCAAGTAGTAAAAACAAAAAAACGAGTGTCCATAACTCAAATCCGTTATGGTCCGAGTGGAGATAACGGATTTGGCCAAACCGCAAGAAAATCAAGTGTTTACGGCACCTGCGCGCATTTTTCCTCCATGGATCATAAGAAACAACAGGAGGAAACCTCATGCCGAACATATTAGAAGACC
>JAGAAM010000096.1 GCA_017615235.1 Clostridia bacterium | reverse complement strand
ATCCTTTTATCGGTCTTTATGCAGGAAGTTTTCTCTTCAAGTTCCGCTACGAGCGGAATAAGGTTGGTGCGCGTACGCCCGCAGGTCGGGCAGGAAACGATGTCGATCCCGCCGCCTATACCGCAGGCGAAAAGTATGTCTTTGGCGGCAAAAACCTCTTTTACCGGGTCGTCGGTAAGCGAAACGCGCACGGTGTCGCCTATGCCGTCAAGTAAAAGCGATCCTATCCCTACGGCGGATTTGATGCTGCCGCGCCGGACGTCGCCGGTCTCGGTAACGCCGATATGGAGCGGATGGTCGCATTTTTCGGAAAGTATCCTCGCCGCCTTCGTCATAGTCGCGACGTCGGAGCTTTTCACCGAAAGGACTATATCGCAAAAACCGCAGTCTTCGAGCATTTTCGCGTTCAAAAGCGCGCTTTCGGCAAGCGCCTCCGCAGTCGGTCCGCCGTATTTGGCAAGTACGCTTTTTTCGGCGCTGCCGCCGTTGATTCCGATGCGGATCGGGATATTGCGCTCCCTGCAGGCGTTCGCGACTTTTCTCACGTTTTCTTTATCGCCGATATTGCCGGGGTTGATGCGGATCTTGTTTATCCCTCTTTCAGCCGCCATAAGCGCAAGGCGGTAGTCGAAATGTATATCCGCGACCAGCGGCACCGGGGTGTTTTCCATGAAAAACGGGATGTTCTTCGCGGCTTCCTCGTCGTTGACGGTGAAGCGCACTATATCGCAGCCTGCGGCAGCAAGCTCTTTGATCTGGCGAAGCGTGCTTTCGCAGTCTGAGGTGCGGGTATTCGTCATCGACTGGATCGCGATACGGTTACCTCCGCCTATCGTGATATTGCCTATCTTTACCTGTTTTGTCTTTTTCATATCAGAAAAGCCCTATGATGTCCTTTAAAGTTATCACTATCATAAACACGAGCAGTACGATGGTGCAGGCCGCCATAATGCCCTGCTCGATCTTTTTCGGCAGAGGTTTGCGCCTTATCGCCTCGATGACGTAAAGGACGAACCTGCCTCCGTCGAGCACCGGAAGCGGCAGAAGGTTCGCCACTCCGAGCGAAACGGAAATAAGCGTCGCGAGAGTTACAATGCGCCTTACGGCGTCAAGGAAGCTTTCGCTTTCGCCTATAACTTCGCCTACCTGCCCTCCGATAGCGACGGGGCCGCCGACTCCGTCGAGCCCGTATCTGCCGGAGAAGGTGTCGATAAGCGTATCGACCGTGATATAGACCGTCGAGCAGGAGCGCCAGAACGATTCGTCAAGCACGTTCAGAAAGGTCTTTTCTTTGACGTAGACCTTGAAATCCTGCGCTCCGACAAGGACTCCGCTTTCGGTCTCGGTCTTGAACACGACGTCTGTAAGAGTTACTTTTTCGCCGTCGCGGATGACGACCATCGTGACGGGATCGACGCCGTCGGCGACGATCTTGTACGACATATCGGAATAGCAATGTATCGCTTTGCCGTTGATCTCGATTATCTCGTCGCCCTCCTGAAGCCCGTGGTCCTGCGATTCGGCGTTTTCGAGGAACGATGCGACGACGGTGCTGCCGAGCACGGGTTCGGAAACGACGATCCCGGTCATAAGCACGAAGGCGAGCAGGATGTTCATAAAAGGTCCGGCGAGAACGATGAGCATACGCTTCCAGACCGCTTTCGAATTGAGCGGGAACTTATAGACGTGTTCTTCCGGGATCTCGTCGTCGTATTCGCCGACCATATTCACGAATCCGCCTATCGGCAGCGCCCTTATCGAAAAATCGTTGTATTTCCCGTGCCAGGTCTTTATCTTCGGGCCCATTCCTACCGAAAACTCGATTATGCCGACGCCGAAAGCCCTCGCGACGAGATAATGCCCGAGTTCGTGGATGAATATCAGCAGTCCGAAAACGATAACGGTGACGGCCACCGTCAGAACGATGCTCAAAATGAATGCCTCCGAATAATGGGTTTACGCGTTGGCCGCGACGTATTCACGCGCAAGCGCGTCGGTCGCCAGAACGTCGTCGAGCGACGGTTCTTTTATAAAGCGGGCGTTTTCCGTCGCGTCTTCGACGAGCGAGAACATTTTTGTAAAAGTAATCTTGCCGTCGAGGAAGATCCTCACGGCTTCCTCGTTGGCGCCGTTCATCGCCGCCGGGATATTTCCGCCTTTGACAGCAGCCGCCCTTGCGAGCGCGAGCAGCGGAAACGTCTCCGTATCGGGGCGTTTGAACGAATAATCGCCGAAGATATCGAATTCCGCGACCGGCGAAGGGAGCCTTTCCGGGTATGTGAGCGCGTACTGGATGCAAAGCCGCATATCCGGCACGCCAAACTGGGCGAGCACGGCGTTGTCCTCGAATTCGACGAGCGAATGCACCGCCGATTGAGGATGGATCGCGATCTCTATCTGTTCGGGACGAACGTCGAAAAGGTGCATCGCCTCGATCAGTTCAAGCCCTTTGTTCATCAGGCTCGCGCTGTCGACGGAGATCTTTTTTCCCATATTCCATTTAGGATGTCTTACAGCCATTTCCGGGGTGACTGTTTCAAGAAAAGCGCGGTCTTTGCCCAAAAAAGGTCCGCCGGAGCCGGTGAGGATGATCTTTTTGATCCTGCCGCCGTTCTGGATGCACTGGAAGATCGCAGAATGTTCGCTGTCGACCGGCAAAAGCGCCGCGCCGTGTTTTTTCACGGCGTCGGTAACGAGCTTGCCTCCGGCAACGAGCGTTTCCTTGTTCGCGAACGCGATCCTCTTCCCTGCGCGGGCTGCCTCGAGAGTCGGCAAAAGCCCTTTCATTCCGAGCACGGCGTTGACGAGCGTCGGAGCCGCGTCGGAATAAGCAAGTTCCGCAAGTCCTTCGTCGCCGCAGAAAACTTTAATATCGGTATCGGCAAGCGCGGTCTTGAGGTTGACATAATCTTTTTCGCCTATGCACACCGAAGCGGGTCTGAACTCGCGGCACTGCGCTTCAAGCAGTTTTACGTTTGAATTCGCGGCGAGCGCGGTGACCCGGTAACCGAGCCTTTTGCAGACGTCGAGCGACTGCGTACCTATCGAGCCGGTCGAGCCGAGTATCGAAACGAGTTTTTCAGCCATGGCGCGTCAACCCGCGATATTCTTTACCGCGTCGGCGATAAGGCATACTGCGTAGACCGCGATGCTTACCGGGATAACGCTGTCGAAACGGTCAAGTACTCCGCCGTGACCGGGAAACAGTTTGCCGTAATCCTTTACCCCGAACTTTCGTTTTATCACCGAAGCGCCGAGATCTCCGAACTGGCTGATGACCGAGAATACCGGAGCGCAGGCCGCCAATACTATCGAAAGCGCCGAGAAATCAAGGATGAGAAGGATATAAACAGCGCCCGCTGCTGAACCGAGCAAAGTGCCGCCGATCGCGCCGGCGACGGTCTTTTTCGGCGAGATGTCGGGGCATAACTTCTTTTTGCCGAACGCCATCCCGGTGAAATAAGCAAAGGTGTCGGTCGCCCACGCCATTATAAGCACGAAAGCGAGGACCTTGATGCTGAAAACGCCCGGCTCCACTGCAGAACCGAGGCTTACGAGCGAAAGGAACCCGAACTGGATATAGACGAACAGCCCGAAGAACATGAAAAGTTTTTCCGCGTCGATCTTATTATACTTAAGCGTTGCGACAAAAATGACCCATATCACCGCTATCGCAAATAAAACCGTTACGGCGACAGACCCAACGGACAAAAGCGCCTTATAAGCGAAAATATCCGCGGATTCGAGGGTCTTGTTTTTTGCAAATAACGAAAGCCCTTTGAAAAGCGGGATAAGAAGGGCGATCGCGATCATAGGTACGGAAAGCGAATAATGCCTGCGAAGTCCGCAGCATTCGAGCATTTCATAGATCGAAAACGCGCTTATGACCGCAAAGATCGCGCATACGCCCCAGACCCCGCCGAATATCATAACGGGGATAAGGATCGCCAGCGCGACTGCTGCTGTGAGTATTCTGGTAAGCATCTTTTACCTCCCGAACCTGCGGTTGCGTTTCGAGTAAGAATCGAGCGCAAGTTCAAGTTCTTTTCTGTCGAAGTCGGGCCAGTAGACTTCGGTGAAATAATATTCCGCGTAAGCGGACTGCCAAAGCAGGAAATTCGATATGCGGTATTCGCCGCTGGTACGGATGACAAGGTCCGGGTCCGGAAGTCCCGCGGTATAGAGCCTTTGCGAGAACTGTTCCTCCGTTATCTCGCTGACGCCCTCTTTGAGCAGCGAATTGACCGCCTGCACTATCTCCTGCCTTCCGCCGTAGGAAAGGCATATGCAGAGCTTCAATCCGGTGTTGGCGCTCAATTGATCGCGCGCGGATTCAAGCGCCTCGCGGTACTTGTCCTCGAACCTGTCAAGGTCGCCTAACAGATAAAGCTTTATGTTTT
>JAGAAM010000095.1 GCA_017615235.1 Clostridia bacterium | reverse complement strand
TTGAAAAATGCGAGGAGATCGCTTTTAAATGGCGGGAAAACGTCATTATCGCCAAAGACGGCGAAAGCGTGATCGGTTTTATCTGCTACGGCGGCCTGACGCCCGAAGACAGCGTGAACGGAGGGATCGTCGCGCTGTACGTCCTTTCGGAGTATTACGGCAAAGGCGTAGGGCTTATGCTTATGAACGCCGCTATGGAAAAGCTTTCCGCCTGCCCGAAGGTGGGCGTCTGGGTGCTGACAGAAAACAAACGCGCGATACGCTTTTACGAAAAATGCGGGTTTCGCCGTGACGGAGAGGAGATCGCTAACGCGAATATCTCCGCTTCCGAAATAAGGATGATATATCAAAGATAACAAGCGACAGAAAGCGAGAATACGATATGGACAAGAGCAAGGATTACTTTTTCAGGGTGATCTCCAACCAGGTGAGGTTCGGCTGCGGTTTCCGCACCGTCAACGGTCAAAAACAGTTCTTCGCCTGGCACGGCTACCCCAACCGCAACGACGATTATATCACCACGAGCGAGATCAGCGAGCGGGAGTTCGACGAGATCAACAAAAAATACCCACACGAGATTGTCGCCAACCGCGAACAGGCGGAGGTGTTCCGCAACAGATACGTCGACGGACACCCGGTCCTGCTGGAAGGCTGGGACAGATTACTTTAAAAGAAAAGCCGCTTCACAAAGCGCGGGCGCGCAGTGAAACGGCGTTTTTCTTTGTTTTATGCGGTCATTTCTTTTCGACGAGAGTCGCTTCTTTCATCTCGACGCTGCCATCGTAAATATTATAGACCGGGTTTTTGATCACGATCGTATCGCCTACGGCGACTCCCATTTCCTCGAAAGCCTTAGGCTCGCCGTCGACCCACAGTCCGAACAAAAGCGTGCTGTTGCCTTGTTCGTCCTCTACGCGCGCGTAATAGGGATTGAGCAGCTCCACCAGCTTGACGGTCACGGTGAAGTCTTCCCCTTCGCCTTCCTTTTCGATCCACTGCTCGATCGTCACGTCGCCGGAAAGCTTTTTGCTTCCGCAGGACGAAAAGACGAAAGCGCAGGAGCAAAGCAAAGCGAGGATCAACAAACAAGTGATTACCTTTTTGAACATAGCGTGCCTCCTGTATGACTTGGCTGTTTATCGGAAACGGTTTGTCAAAGCTGTTTTTCGACAGTAAGAACGTTCTTTCCGTAGAGGTATTCATAACGGACGGCATCCATGCTCTTTTTCACCATATAGATACCGAGTCCGCCTATCGGGCGGTCCTCCGACGAGAGGGTGACGTCTGGGTCGGGTTTCGCGAGCGGATCGTAAGGTACGCCGCTGTCGGTGAAGGTTATAATAACGCGGGCCGGATCGTTTGCGGACTCGAAGCGGACGGAAGCCTCGCCGGTCCCCTCTCCGTAAGCGTAATGCGCGATGTTGACAAAAAGCTCTTCGACCGCGACGTCGATCTGCATCTGCGTTTTCGCGGGGCAGTCGAGTTTTTCAAGCCGTTCGTCAACGAACGCAAGAACGTTTTCCAGGTTTTCGACCGTGGCGTCAAGCGTAAGCTCGTCGCCTTTCTTATTATCGGATCCGATATAGCTGAAGCCGAGCATCGTTATGTCGTCGAATTGCGGCGCGTCGCCAACGAACGCATCGATGTTTCCCTTGACTCTCATCAAAACGTCCTTGGGCGAAGACGAAGGATCCGTATTCAACGCTTCGAGCATCCTTTCCTCGCCGAAAAGCACGTTGTCTTTGTTCGTGGCTTCGGTAACGCCGTCGGTATACACGAAAAGGCTGTCTCCGGGATGAAGCTCGAATCCGTGTTCCCTGAAGCGGGTGCCGTCCATCGCCGCCACGGCGGGAGAATGACGGTAAACGACAAGCTCGTAGGAGCCGTCTGCGCGCCTGATGGCGGGATGCTCGTGTCCGGCGTTGGCGGCAATGCCTTTACCGGTCGAGATCTCGATGACCGCAAGCCAGACCGTGACGAACAGTTCGGCGTCGTTGCCCTCGCAAAGCTGTTCGTTCACGTTTTTAAGCGCCTCGGCAGGGCTGTCGCCCATCTGTATGCGGTTTTTGATAAGCGTCTTGGCAATGACCATGAACAGCGCGGCGGGAACGCCCTTGCCGGAAACGTCAGCCATGACCAGCGCGATATGATCGTCGTCGACGAGGAAGAAATCGTAAAAGTCGCCGCCGACTTCCTTTGCGGGAGTCATGGATGCGTACAGGTCGAACTCGCTCCTTTCCGGGAACGCCGGGAAGATACGCGGAAGCATATCCGCCTGGATCTGCGTAGCGACGTTGAGTTCGGCGCCGATACGCTCTTTTTCAGCGGTCACGGCGGTAAGGTTGGTTATATATCTGTTTATATCGCGTTCCATCTGTTTTACGGAGTCGCAAAGCGTTTCCACCTCGTCGCCGGTCCGGATATTAAGCCGCGAAATGGCGGAATCTTCTTTTTGCTCGCCGCTTCGGTCCTGAACGAACGAACGCGTGGCGTCCGAAAGCATATTTATCGGTTTGATAAGCGCTTTGGCGATAGCGAAAAGAACGACTGCGATCAAAACGATTACGGCGATCCCCATAAACAGCATAACGTTGCGCAGATAATCCGCGCGGTCCTGCATGATGTCGTTCATCGAAATATCCACGCCGACCAGCGCGACGGGCTTGCCGTCTTTGCCATAAACCGGTTCGCCGCAGGAGCTGAGCCATATTCCCCCGTAGTTTACGATATACGCGGGTATGCCGTATTCCGGGTTTTTAAGGTTTTTCGTGTCTTCGTCGATCGGATGCGTAACGCCGAGCTGGACTCTTTCTTCCGGAACGTCCGTATCCATCAGATAAGTGGTATAATCGCCGTCCAGCTTTTGCACGTAAAGGTACGTGATACCGTTGTTTTCCTTGATCTCTTCAAGGATTTTGAACAATTCCTCGTATCGCTCGTCCTTGAGAGCGTCGGCTTTCGCGTCGAAATCGGCACGGTACGCCTCGTCGGTGTTGTATTTTTCGTCGTCGTACTGAAGCTGTATCGCTGCGTCGTAATAACGGAGAAGGTCGTCCGCGTCAAGCTGTGAAGCGGCGGTCTTCGCCAGATTGGACGCAAGCGTTCTGTAGTGATCGTCCATCGTGGAACTGTAAACGCGGTAACTGATCGTGATCGCGACCGCGGAAAGCAGCAGCGCAGCGAGAATAATGACCGCGACGGTTTTTAAGCGCAGAGAGACCAGTCTGTATTTCTTTTTGTTAGCTTCTTTTGCCATTATTTATATCCTTTCATATAAGGAGTAGATTGACGTAAGTATTCCAGAGCGGAGCGTTATTGACTACGGAAGACACGATCACTTCCCCTTCATTGCAGGAATCTTCGGGCAGATACGCTTTTAGCTGAACGGTATTGAACGTATCGCACAGCGCGCCGGCGAGTTTTTTCAACTGCGGCAGCGAAAGGTCTGTTTCGGTGATAAGGAGCGTATCCCCTTTCGGAGCGCCCATCAGGAAATGTGTCGCGCCTTCATACTCTATCGCTATCGTTTTTCCGCCGAAAAAGGCGTTTTCGGCAACGGCGTATTCGACGTACCGATCCTGCCACGCGGCATACGGACGGGAGCGGAAGGCATTGTCGCGCAGGCGGTTGTATTCATGAGGCGTGACCGGATAAAACTCTAACGGCGTCTTCCCTTCCGGGACCACCGTTACCAGCCGGAAGCGGGCGTCGGGCGTGAAATCGAAGGTGCTGTAATAAGGTATCAGCGACTGAGTTGCGGGCTTTCCGAAAAGGACGACGCCGTTTTCTTTCGCGTAATCCTCGACGTATTTTATCAAAGCGCCGTAATAACCGTTTTTCCGGTGTTCGGGAAGCGAACCGCCGGCGTAAAGGTATTTTGCTTTCTTCCTTTCGGTTCCGTTTACGAAAGTCGAATCGAACCAGTGGAGCATACTGACCGGCTTGTCGTCGACCGTATAGACGGTCGAAGTGACCTGCCCGCGGTTTTCACGGTAGAAAAAGCGGACGTAATCTTCGTTGTCGCAAAAGCAGACCTTCCATATCTCGCAAAGTACATGGATATCACGTTCCTCCGCAAGACGTATTCCGTTGTCCAAAGGGATCACACCTCCACGGTAAGTGTATTGAATCCGGCGTAGCGCCGGTAGAAAAACAGTTTGGATTTCGCTTTTACCATCTGTATGCCGAGCGAAGCGAGGTTTTCCTCGTCTTCGTAATCGCGCCCGGTCTTCATATCGAAAGGATTGAAGTTGACGGCGTTATCGCGGATATGAAGCACGGTCGTTCCGTCTTTTTCGATGCAAACGGTAAGCTGTATATAAACGTCGCCGTTCTGCCGGAAAGCGTTTTCGATGATCGCCTGGCAGACTTCCTCGACGCACATGGTCACGTAATATATCTGTTTGGGAGTGGAACCGTTTTCTTCACAGAAGGCTTCCGTCTTGCCGAGCAGGTCGGCTATGTTTGTGGAATCGTTATCCAGCAGATACGAAAACACGACGTCTGCCGACGGTTTCCGTTTGATCCGGCAGACCGGGATCCAGACTGCGAGCGCGCCGAGCTCCGCTCCGCAGAACGCCAGCCAGAACCAGTCGATACCGAACAGCGAAAGGATAAGCGCGAAAACGACGAAGCAGATAAAGTTGCGCAGCTGATTGATCAAAAAAACGATTCTTTCCCTGCCGATCGCCTGGAAGCAGGAGCTCCAGATTATGCTCAACCCTGCGGGGATTACCGAAAGGCAGAACAGCCGCACGGCAAAAGCGCCGCCGGAAGCCACGTCACCGGTAAGCCCGAACAGGGCGCAGACGTATGGCGCGAAAAACGCGAACAGCACGGAGATCGCCG
>JAGAAM010000094.1 GCA_017615235.1 Clostridia bacterium | reverse complement strand
TTACTCGCGTGACTGGAGTTCAGACGTGTGCTCTTCCGATCTCGAGATATACTTCGTCGGCGCCCGCGTCGAGCGCGGCTTTCAACGACTCCGGCGAACCGGCGGGGGAGAGGAGATAGGGCATGGGTGGGTGCTCCTTGGAAAAATCTGATAATTAAGAATGAATAATTAATAATTAATAATGAATAATTAAGGAGGAAAAGCCGTTTACGGCTTTTCTTCTTTTTTTATTTAAATTCTGTGTTACGTTCGCGGTTGACGTGGATTACAGCGGAAATCAGTTATGTACCTTCTTGCGGTCGAGCGTAATGTCCCAACTGTGTTGAACGTAAACGCTCGGGAAAGTAGGGGCGATCACAGGGGGTCCCCGAAAACGCGAAGCGTTTTTGGGGCAATACGATCGCCCGCGTGAGATAACGCTTCCCGTTTGTACGGAACTTTCAACCAACCGCTGACGAAACAAATCAATCATACAATTAAATTGTTTTCCGCAAACGCGGAAAACTTTCTTGCGCGCGCAGCGCATATTATACCGCCGCCAAAATATTAAGGTTCCGTATATTCGGATCCGCGATCCTGTCGTTGACCGAATAGGCGTGCTTTTCAAGGTCGCCGCAGACGGCGGAGGTGAGATCGCGTTCCTGCAGAACGGTTATGATCCGCCCGGCGATATCCTCGATCACGCCGTATTTCGTTTCGCTGTTTTCCTTTGAATTGTCGGTGGTGATAAGGAATTCGAGCGCGTCGGCGAGGTTTGAAAACCCGTCAAGCTCCCGCAGGGCGCGGAAGCTCCATTTGTAATAGGGCATATATCTTCCGTTCAGAAGGAACGCCGCTTTCATCACGCGGTCGGCAAATTCGATCGCCGCCAGCTGCGCCGCCGCGGCCTCGCCGTGAGAAAGGCACCGCAAATAGTTGTACTGCCCCGCCTGAGCCGCTAAAAGCAGGTTTCCGGCGAGCTTTTTCAAAAAGACGTCTTTGGGGTAGAAGGCGATCCTTTCGCGGATCGCGGTGAAAGTTCCCGGATCGTCGCGGAAGATCTTTCCGTTCGTCGCGGAGGCGAGAAAATGCTCCGGCACGGCGAACCAGTCGGCGTAGCTTTCCGGCCCTTCGCGCCTGCCGGTGAACTTTTCGTAAAAATCGCCGATACGGATCACGCCGCGGCGGTTCCCGCCTACGGGCGAGAGTTTTTGCCGTTTGAAGCCCATAAACTCTTTGGGAAGCGAGGCGTAGCCGCGCTCGAGCCGGAACTCCGTGCGGGAATCGACCGTTTCGCCGTCGGGGATGAACATACAGAACCCCGGCTCGAAGTCGTGATCGCGCGATATCTCGTCGTCGAACCCGAAGCATTCCGAGCCTTCGCCGGCTATGCCGACGGCGATGACGCTTTCAAGTTCCGGAAAGCTTTCGCGGATCATCGCTTTTCCGTATCCTTCGTAATATTTTTCGGATAGTTCGATACCCTTCATCGGAAATCCTCCGAGCGTTTTTTAAGCTCCTCCGCGTAGGCGAACCAGCCGTAATAGGCGAAGGTCGGGGCGCATTTGTCGCAGTAATAGGCGTAATACTGTTTTTTGTCCCGCGAAGCGGCCTCCATAAGCTCCTGCGCGCGTTCGAGGTATCCGTTGATCTCCTCCGCACCGTCTTCAAGGCCCTTTTCGGCTTCGACGGCGTTCGCCGCGTTAAGGCAGGTCACCGCCTGCTCCGGTTCGCATCCGCCGCATTTTTTCATCACTTCGACCGCCTTGCCGTAAAGCCCGTAAGCCTCCGCAAAACGGTTGATATCGACGAGCGCGAGCGCCATGTTGTTGTAAAGCCCGCCGAGGCGGTAATCGTCGTCTTTCAGGTGCTTTTCATAGATCTCCTTCGCCTGCGAGTAAAGCTTTACGGCGGTCTCCGGCTTGCCGACGTATTTATATGCCGTCGCGGCGTTCAAAAGCGTCGTCGCGCCGGTCACCGTGCCCTCGAATCCGTGGGCTTTCATCAGTTCAAGCCCGCGTTCGGCGGCTTTTTCGGCTTCCTCCGGCCTGCCGTTGTTGCGGTAAAAACCCATAAGCTCGCTCGTGAGCGAGAGCAAAGCGCCGTTGTCGCGCCCGGCGACGGCTTCCCCGATCCAGTATTTTATATGCCTTTCCGCCGCCGCCTGGTCGTTTTTCGTAAGGTATTCGTCAAGCTTTTCGATGACGCGCCTTATCGGGACGGCGTTTATCGGGCGTTCTTCGCCTTTGTCCATTTTAAGCAGGCATTGAGGTTCTTCGTAGTCTTCGCGTTTGAGTTCGTCTGACATATCAATTCCTCTTTGTTATGCAAGTTCCACCGCGCCTGTGTAAAGTTTGTAGTACTGGCCCTTCTTCTCAAGCAGGCTTTCGTGGCTGCCGCGCTCGATTATCTCGCCGTGCTCGAGCACCATTATCACGTCGGAGTTGCGGACGGTGGAAAGGCGGTGCGCGATGACGAAGGTCGTGCGGTCTTTCATTATGCGGTCCATGCCTTTTTCGATGTGGCGTTCGGTCCTGGTGTCGACGGAGCTGGTCGCCTCGTCGAGCACGAGTATCGGCGCTTTTGATATAGCCGCGCGGGCGATGTTGAGCAGCTGGCGCTGACCCTGCGAAAGATTGGCGCCGTCGCCTTCGATCATCGTGTTATAGCCGTCGGAAAGCTTCATTATAAAGCTGTGAGCGGAGGCGGTCTTCGCGGCTTCGACTACCTCCTCGTCGGTGGCGTCGAGCCTGCCGTAACGTATGTTTTCCATCACCGTTCCGGTGAAAAGATGGGTGTCCTGAAGCACCATCGAGACGTTCCTGCGGAGGTATTCGAGGTCGTATTCCTTAATATCCCTGCCGTCGATGGTGATCTTTCCGACGTCGATGTCGTAAAAGCGGTTTATAAGGTTCGTTACCGTGGTCTTGCCGGCGCCGGTGGAGCCGACGAAGGCGACCTTCTGACCGGGATGAGCGTAAAGCGTTATGCCGTGGAGTATCGTCTTTCCGGGGACGTAGCCGAAATCGACGTTCTCGAACACTACGTCGCCGGAGATCCCGCCGGTCACGCCTTTTTCGGTCCTGCCGTATTCCTCCGGCTCGGAATCCATCACGTTGAACACGCGCTCCGCGCCCGCGAGCGCCGCGAAGATCGTCGACATGTTCTGGGAGATCATGTTGATAGGCATCGAGAACTGGCGGGAATAGTTTGCGAACACCGTAAGATCGCCGGCGCCGATGACGCCGTTGAGCATAAGGATGCCGCCGAGCCCGACGGTCACGGCGTAGCTTATCTGGGAGGTGTTGCCCATGATCGGGCCCATCGTTCCGCCCCAGAACTGCGCCTTGAACTGCTTTTCACGCAGGTCGCCGTTGAGCATCCCGAACTCCTCCACGCAGGTCGATTCGTGGTTGAAGACCTTTACGACCTTCTGACCGGTCACGGTCTCCTCGATATAGCCGTTCACGGCGCCCAAAGCCGCCTGCTGTCCGGCGTAATACTTCGAGGAGCGCTTTGCGATCATCGCGCCGCCTTTTATGAAGACCGGGATGAAAAGTATCGTCACCAGCGTCAGCCAGACGTTGGTGGTTATCATGAATACGAAGGTGCCGATAAGCGTTATCGTGCCGGAGACGAACTGGGTCAGCGAGTTGTTGAGCATCGTGTCGATGTTGTCGACGTCGTTCGTGAAGCGCGACATGACTTCGCCGGTCGTATTGGCGTCGAAGAACCTTATCGGGAGGGTCTGGAGCTTGTTGAAAAGGTCGTTCCTTATTGCCTCCGTCGCGTTCTGCGAGACGTAAAGCATAAGCCGCGCCTGGAGATAGTTCGTAAGTATGCCGATAAGATATACGACTACGAGTATGCAAACCGCCGCGACGACGTACACCGCGACCTCCGCGAATTCGCCGCTCCCGGCGATATCTTTAAGGAACGGTATACCGCTCAGCTTCGAAATGACCTTGTCGGCGATCACGCCTGGCCCGTTGAGCGGAGCGGCTTTGCCGGTCACCGCCGTCTGGATGCGGTTGATTATCGGGGCGAGCATATACGATCCGCAAAGCGAGGTCAGCGTCGTCATTATCATACAGAGGAATACGCCGATCAGCCGGAATTTGTATTTCCCGACGTAGCTTAAAATGCGTTTGACGGTGTTCGCCGTGTTCTTCGGTTTTCCGGAAGCGCGGGGATCTCCGGGACCGCGGCGCGGTCCGCCGCCGGGGCCTTTTCCGGCTTTCACTTCACGCGCGTACTGTTTCTGAAGGCTTTCAAGCGTTCGCTTCGACACGATCTCCGCCTCCTTCCGGTTTCTTTTCGTTCTGGGAATAATAAATTTCGTTGTAATCGGCGTTGTTCGCCATAAGCTCCGCGTGGGTGCCGACGCCGGTGATCTTGCCGTCGTTCATCACGACGATCTTGTCGGCTTCCATGACCGAGCTTATCCTCTGCGCGATGATTATCTTCGTCGAGCCTTTAAGCTCGTCGCGCAACGCTTTTCTTATCTGCGCCTCGGTCGCCGTATCGACGGCGGAGGTCGAGTCGTCCAGTATAAGTATCTTAGGGCGTTTGAGCAGGGCGCGCGCTATGCAAAGCCTTTGCTTCTGGCCGCCGGAGACGTTCTTGCCGCCCTGACCGAGGTCGTATCCGTAACCGCCGTCGAAGGAGGTGACGAATTTATCCGCCTGGGCGTATCCCGACATAAGCTTTATCTCGTCGTCGGTCGCGTCTTCGCTGCCCCAGCGGAGGTTATCCGCGATCGAGCCGGAGAACAGGACGTTCTTCTGCAATACCATGCCGACGCCTTCCCGCAGGTTGTAAAGCGAATAATCCTTCACGTTCACGCCGTCGACGAGCACTTCGCCCTCGTCGGCGTCGTAA
The DNA here is from genome assembly GCA_017615235.1 of Clostridia bacterium. Next base: position 3,701 of record JAGAAM010000094.1, on the reverse strand, counting down.
AGCCGGGCGATCAGCGAGACCAGCGTCGTCTTGCCGCAGCCGGTCGATCCGATTATGCCCACCGTGCTGCCGGGTTCTATCGTAAGGTCGATCCCGTCAAGCACCTTTTCGGGACTGCTTTTGTAATATCTGAACGATACGTTTTTGAACTCCACGCCGCCCTTTTCGACGGTCGCGTCTTTGTTCTGCGCGTTTTCGTCGTCGAGGTCGATCTTCTCGTCAAGGACTTCGCGGATACGCTTCGCCGAAGCCAACGCGCGCGAGAGTATCATAAAGAGGAAGGTGACCATCATCAGCGAGGAGAGTATCTGGGTGACGTAGGTTATGAACGCCGAAAGGTCGCCGACCGGCATATCGCCGCCGTAGACCATTTTGCTGCCGAGCAGCAGCACCGCGATAGTCGTGACGTTCATGAAAAGCGTCATCACCGGGGAAAGGAGTATCAGCCGCTTGAAGGTGTCCATCCCGGTGTCCTTAAGGTCTTTGTTAGCCGCGTGGAATTTTTCTTTCTCGCGCTCTTCACGGACGAAAGACTTCACGACGCGCATATTCGTTATATTTTCCTGGACGGTGGAGTTGAGCCCGTCGATCTTCGCCTGGACCTTGCCGAACCGTGAAAAACCGCTTTTTATGATAAGCAGCACGGCTAAAAGCATCAAAGGTATCGTCACCGCAAGCACCACGGCGAGAGAGGGACGCAGGATTATCGCCATTATCAGGGCGCCGATAAGCATACCCGGCGCGCGGAGCGCCATGCGCAGAAGCATATTGACCATATTCTGCATCTGCGTGACGTCGTTGGTAAGACGGGTTATCAGCGATCCGGCGGAGAACCTGTCGATGTTGGCGAACGAGAACTTCTGCACCTTCGCATAAATATCCTGGCGCAGATCTGCGGCGAAGTTGACGCTCGCTTTGGCGCCGTAATAAGCGCCTCCGACGCCTCCCGCCATCATGCACAGCGCGATGAAGGTCATCAGAAGCGCGATCAGCGTCGAATACGACCAGCCGTGCTCCGCGGCGTTGTTGATAACGAGCGAAAGGCACTTCGGCATAAGCACTTCGCCGATGACCTCGACGATCATGCAAAGCGGGCCGAGGATGAAAAACTTCTTGTAGGGTTTTATATATTTGCCCCATCTTTTAAACACCGTTTTCCTCCTCCTTTCCTTCGTTTTGGCGCATTTCCGCGCCTTTTTTCGCGTTTTCGGTAAGCTTTTCGAGCACCGCGAAGAATACTTCCATATCGCTTTCGCTGATCCCTTCGCGTATCGCGGTCTCGAACGATTCTATCTCGCGCCCGTGGAGCTCGTGCACACGCAGAGCCTCCGGCGTGAGGATGATCTTTTTAAGCCGGGAATCGTTTGCGTCCCGTCTGCGCTCGATCATGCCGTTCTTTTCCATGCGCTGGAGAATAGCCGTCATAGTCGGCTTGCTGACCGAGAATTCCTTTTCGATATCGCGCTGATAAACGTCGGTCCCGCGGTGATCGTATAGGTAACCGATCACCCAGCCGTGGATGCGCGTCGGCTTTCCGGCGGCGCCCTTTCCGCAGGGCTCCGTGCGGTTCCGCATCGCCTGCTTCATCGCAAGCGAAAGCTCCCTTACGCGCAATCCTACAGTGTCTTCTTTTTTCATATTATTGACTGAACACCTCTGAAACGGGAAAATAAATTAGTACGCTAACTATTTTATCAGCGCGGTTCCGGTTTGTCAACGGTTTTTAACAAGAAAAAGGCGGCGATCGAAAAAATTATAAAATATGCCGTATATCTATTGACATAATGTGACAAATGTGTTACAATTTACAGACCTATGATGGGAAGGTGGCCTTTCGGAATGGACGAACGTTTTGACGATACCGTTGTTCCGGCGTCCAACGGGGAACCGGAAGACGCCGCGCCTTCCGTTGCCGAAAGCGCGTCAGACGTAACGGAAAACGCCCCCGGATCGCCTGCCGGAGAGGCTTCCTGTACTCCCGTTGAGGAGACGGTCGAGGTCATCGAGGAAAACGGCGAAGAGGAACCGGGACCCGTCAAAGAGGCAAAGGAACCTTCGCTTGCCGATTACCTTGAAATGACGATACAGTCCTGCGTTTTACCGCTGGAGATGCGCTTTTCCCAGATCAACGGCGCTTATCAGAAGCTTGCGAAGGCGTACCGTTCACACACCTTTATCAACAGCGTTATCGAAGGGGTCATCCCCCCGGAAAAATATTCCTTCGCCGCCGATCAGACCGATCGCGGCGTGCGCCTTACCAAATGGAACATCAAAGGCGCGATCGACGCGATCCGCGCTTTTCAGAAGGCCGGCAGGAAAGTCGATTTCGTTACCGCGCGCGTGTCCCCGCGTATAATAGATGAAGAGGACATATTCGCTTTCATCAAATCGGTGTTCGACGAAAACGGTTTCACCGAACCCGAACGGATATGCCTTGAATTCCCCAAGACCGCGCTTTACGAGGATTTCGATAAACTCCGCACCGCGCTTTTAAGCCTCAAGCTTTTGCGGGTGAGGAGCCTTATCTCCGGATTCGGCGCATACGATTCCGCCGTAACTCCGCTGTTTTACCTCCCGTTCGATTACGTCATACTCGACAGCCGCATAACCGCGTTTGCGGACGACAACAACCTCGCGAACGCCTTCGGATCGCTGATTTCCTTCATCCGCGACGCCGGGTGTATGGTCATCGCGGAGGGCGCGAAGAACGATTCCGAGCTTTCGGTCTTAAGCAGGAGCGACTGTTACGGTTATATTCCTTCTCCGTCCTACGAGGGAGAAGCCGAGCACGGCAGTCTGCGTATGACGATCGACGAAGCCGTGCTTCAGGAAGGCGGGGAGGTGGAGGATTAATGGCACAGAAATCTACCAAAGTCTCGCTTCGGCGTACCGCCGCGGAAGTCAAACGCTACCGCCGTTTAAAAAGGATAATCCCCGCCGGGATCGGCATCGGGGTGCTCATCCTCGTCATCGGTTACGTCCTGTCGGTGATGTATATGAAGTTCGGCGCTTTCACCGTCATGGTCAACAAATACGACCAGCTCGACTACGCGCTGACGCTTTCCGCGTCGCAGAACTTTGCGACCCCCACTTCGCGCCTTAACGCCGAGATATCCGAGGAGATCACAAATATCGACGGCAGGAACCTTCCCGCCGACCTCGACAATATCGACGGCGAGCACAACGGCGACAACTATATCGCCTATACGTTCTACTGCAAGAACGCGGGCGTTAATACCATCAACTACACCTACGACCTTTACATCGCTAATATGACCCTCGACGTCGAGAAAGCCGCGAGGATAAGGCTTTACGTCGACGGGGAATATACCGATTACGCCTATCCCCGCACCGACGGCGGCGAAGGTCCGGAACCCGGCACCACGGCGTTCCAGTCGAAGGATACCGTCGTCAAACAAACGGTGCGCGATTTCGCTCCCGGCGACGTGACGAAGTTCACCGTCGTCATCTGGCTTGAAGGCAACGACCCGGAATGCGTCAACCGCATACTCGGCGGCCAGATGAAGGTCGATATGGCGATCGAGGTAGTCAGCGCCGACACCGGCGAGGAATCCGGCGCCGCGTCCGAATAAACCGTTTTTAATCCGTATTGAAACCTGCGGCTGGCGGGCCGCGGCTCAATAAATTAAATATTACAGAAAGGCAAACAACCATGAAAAAATTCATGAAACTCATCCCGG
>JAGAAM010000093.1 GCA_017615235.1 Clostridia bacterium | reverse complement strand
GGCGATGACGTAAGTCTCCTCCGGATCGACGGTATCAAGGCTCAGTATCAAAGCGCCCTGATCGCCTTCTTTTATCTTCTCGACGATATAGCAAAGGCCGTCGACCGATTCATACGAATCGGCGTCGTAAAACCTGTTGTGGAAACGGTTGCTGACAGCGACGTATTCGCTCTCGAAGGCGTAGGATCCGATCTCGCCGACGGTCAGTTCGGCAGTCGGCCTTGCAAGGTAAAGACCGCCCAGGCCTTTCTTCGCGGCTATGACCGACCAGTATTTCGCGACGCGGACGTCGGAATAATGGGTGCTCGCAGTCACGTATTCATCGTGGCTCTCGACCCAGGCGATAAGCTGCGCCGCGTCGCCTGTCTTGAGGCTCGCGTTGAGTATCATGGAAGGGTCTTTGGCCGCGAACGCGCTTTTGAACGAGGCGACGAAGCCGTCGTCGGTGATGCGCATATAGTTTGTATATACTGAAAGATTCCTGCTTGCGGGAGAATTGAGTATCTCGCCGTAGACGTAAAGATCTTTTCCGGTTTTCGATTTATAATACTTTTTTGCTTCTTCAAGCGTGTTTTCCCAGAAATCGCTTGGGTAATCGGGGTCCTGCGAAGTCTCGATATGCTTTGCGGCGTCGAATCTGAATCCGTCTATGCCGACGTCGACGCATTCTTTAAGAAGGGAAAGGACCCTGCTCTGAACGTAGGCGTTCGAGGTGTTGAGGTCGGGAAGGTTGCCGTAGGCGTAATACTGCGTCTCGGCTCCCGAACCGTTCGCGTTTTTGTTGTGGTGGAAGGTTATGCCGTTTCCGTCGGTGTCGGCGTTGCGGTTGTTGTAAAGTACGGGTTCGTATGCCTCCACGAGAGGGGATACCGTCGGAGTGCCGTCGGGTTCTTTGTCCTCGGAATCGGTGGTGGCAAGGTGGTTGGCGACTATGTCGGCAAGGATCGCGATGCCCATCTCTTCCGCTTTGTCGCACAGCTCTTTAAGGTCTTCTTTTGTGCCGAGGCTCGAGTTATCGCCTATCGACATGCTCAAAGGCTGATAAAACGCCCACCAGGCGGCGCCGCCGCTCTTGGGCTGCTGCACCGGCATAGTGAGTATATTCCTGAACCCCGCGTTTTTGATGCTTTCGAGGTTAGCGGTTATTTCTTTGTAGGTCCAGTTGAAGGCGTGCAGAGTAAGACCGTCCTCCGCTTTTTCGGGAAGAACGTCGGTATAACTATCCTCAAAATCGCTGAACTCCGGCAGTTTTACGCCGCAGGAGCACAGAATGACCAAAAAAGCAGCGCATAAAAACGCACAAAGTAACCTTTTAGCTTTCATACCGACTTCCTCCTTAGTGTTTTTATAAAGCAAGGAGGCTTTGAAGTTAAAGCCTCCTTGCCGTTAAATGTTATGTTTATTTTGCGGTTACGGTAACGGTTCCGGTCTCGCCTTCAAAGGTGATGGTAACGACATAGGTGCCGTCTGCTTCAACCGTGAAGTTGCCTTCTCCGTCGCCCCAGCTGTAATCCCAAGCGCCGTCAGCGCGGACTTTAAGCTCGGCACCCGCGGTGAGTTCAACTTCTGCGGTCCAGGTGTTGTTCTCGCCGGCGGTCATGGCAACGTCAGCGCCCCATTCATTGAAGGAGCCGATGACGCCGTAGGTGTGATCAGCAGGAACGAAGGGAATGATTTCCTCGTAAGCGATGCCCTCTTTTGCTTCTTTAAGGATAAGGCCGACGCCGTAACCGGGCTGGCCGGCAGCGGAAGCGTTCTTATACTGAGCTATAACGACGGTGTAAAGGCCTGCGCCGCCGATAACGACGGGGTTATCTGCCCAGGAGAAGCCGTTCTCGTCTTTTTCTTCCTGCCATACAGGATAGAAGATGTTGTCGGTGAGAGCTTCGACGTATGCGGTCTTAGGATCGGAGATCCACTGAGTAACGGAGTAAACTTTGGTTTCGCCTTCTACTTCGGAGGTGCACTGAGCGATCTTGAGCGCATAGGAGCCGTTTGCTCTGTACAGTTTGCCGTCTTTAAGGCAGTTGGTGGTCCAGTTTGCGTCGTTGGTACCGAAAATGAGGTCGATAGTATAAAGATACTTGACTTCTTTTCCGGAAAGGGCTTTGTAAAGATCCTCGCTGAGGTCTTTAACGTCTTTCATCGAGATCGCTTTGAGAGCGGAAGCCTCATAGAGGTCGGAGCTCTTGTCGCCCCAGCCGTTCTGAGTTCCGTCGGCAAGCAGATACTGGCCGTGGGCTACCCACAGTTCGTGTTCGGTGTCGGCAAGAACGGTTTCGTCTACCTTTTCACCGCAGGCTGCAAACGAAAGTACGAATACTAACGTAAGCAGGATTGCTAAAAACTTTTTCATGGTATTTCTCCTTTTTTATTTTTATTCCGCGCTTTTAACACGCAAAATAATTCGAAACCATCACAAAAGCGACCGCCTTGTAAACCCGTACGGCCTTTTCGCTGCCGCTTTTGTAAGAGCTTTAAAACGCTCTTTATCAATATATACCATTTCGTAATAATTGTCAATAGAAATGACGAATAATTCACAATTATTTTAAGGTTTTTTAGGCCAAATAATCGATAATACATCTGTTTTCCCGTTCTCTTGGCGGCGTTTAAATCCCGTCGGCGCAAAATGCAGGAAAAAACCCCGCCGGAGCGGGGCTTTTTGAATGATTTATGCTTTGAGATCGAGGCTTCTGACCTTCTGCCTTAACGGAAGAACGAAGGGCGGTGATACCGAGAGTTCGTCGATGCCCATACGCAGGAAAGTTTCGGTAAGCGTCAGATCCGCGCCGAGCTCGCCGCAGATGCCGATCCAGGCTCCGTGAGCGTGGGCGTTCTTCGCCGCAAGCTCGATAAGCCTCAAGACCGCTTCGTGGTGCGTATCGACGAACGCTTCGAGTTTCGCGTTCTGTCTGTCGCAGGCGAGGGTATACTGGGTAAGATCGTTGGTGCCGACGCTGAAGAAATCCACCAGCGGTGCAAGCTTGTCGCTTATTACCGCAGCCGCCGGCGTTTCTATCATAATGCCGAGTTCGGTCTTTTCGTTGAAGCGCATTCCTTCGTTGAAAAGTTCGTTGCGGACTTCCGCGCAGGTTTTAAGGCATTTTTCGACTTCGGAAACGCTGGTGATCATCGGGAACATGATCCCCAGGTCGCCGAAAGCCGAAGCGCGGTAAAGCGCGCGCAGCTGAGTTTTGAATATCTCCGGACGGGTAAGGCAGATGCGTATGGCGCGGAACCCGAGCGCCGGGTTTTCCTCTTTCTCAAGGCCGAAATACCCGATCTGCTTGTCTGCGCCTATGTCGAGCGTACGGATTATGACCTTCTTGCCCGCCATGCTTTCCAAGACTTTTTTATATGCCTGGAACTGCTGTTCCTCCGTCGGAAAATCCTCGCTTTCAAGGTAAAGGAATTCGCTTCTGAACAGCCCGATGCCGCCCGCGTCGTTGGCGAGCGCGGGGCCGAGACCGTCCACGCCGCCGATGTTGGCGAAGATGCTGACCTTCGTGCCGTCGAGCGTGACGTTCTCTTTGCCGCGAAGCTCCTGCATGAGCTGTTTTTTCTTCTCGTCGTCGTCGTGCTTCGCCTGCTTTTCCGCAAGCGTCTGCGCGTCGGGATCGACGAATATCTCGCCGGTGTGACCGTCGGCGATCATCGTCTGTCCGTCTCTGATCTCTTTAAGAAAATCCTCTCCGACGCCGATGACGGCGGGAATGTTCATATTCCTTGCAAGGATCGCCGTGTGCGAGTTGGAGGAGCCGAAAGCCGTGACGAACGCCAGGACCTTTTCCTTGTCGAGCGATACCGTCTCGCTCGGGGCGAGGTCGTCGGCGCAGATTATGACTTTTTCGTGTCCGGCTCCTTCGCTTCCGGCGCCGTCGCCCATACAGGCGATAAGCCGGTTGGAGATATCGCGCACGTCGGCGGAACGCGCCTGCATATAGGCGTCGTCCATCGAGGCGAACATCTCCGCAAAGTTGTCGGAAGTGACCGAGACCGCGTATTCCGCGTTGACTTTCTGGGTCTCGATGATGCTTGTGATCGACTCGTTGTAATCCTCGTCGTCGAGCATCATGATGTGGATATCGAATATCTCGGCGTTTGCTTCGCCGACTTCTTTAAGTGCTTTGTCGTGTATCTCTGTGAG
>JAGAAM010000006.1 GCA_017615235.1 Clostridia bacterium | reverse complement strand
CCGGATTCGCCATGCCGGATAGTTTCGATACTGACAGGAAGATCGAGATAACCTTCTGGGCGAAGAACGATACCAACCGCACGCAGAAAGAGATATACAACAAGGCGATCGCGGATTTCCAGGCGCTTTATCCCAACGTGACCGTAAAGATTCTGCTTTATACCGATTATTCGCGTATCTATAACGACGTCATAACCAACATTTCGACGGACACTACGCCCAACGTCTGCATCACCTACCCCGACCATATCGCCACCTATATAACCGGCGACAACACCGTCGTCCCGCTCGACGATATCTTCGACGATCCGCGATACGGACTCGGCGGGAGCGAGCTTCGCTACGATTCGCCGAAGCGCTCCGAGATGAGCGAAAAGTTCATGGACGAGTGCGTGATTAACGGCAAGCACTACGCGATCCCCTTCATGCGCTCTACGGAAGCCTGCTATATCAACGTGACTCTGCTGAACAAGCTCGGCTACGAGCTGCCCGACAAACTCACCTGGGATTTCGTGTGGGAGGTCTCCGACGCAGCGACGGCTCAGGATGCCGAAGGCAATTTCCTGCTCAACGGTCAGAAAGTGCTCATCCCCTTCATTTACAAATCGACCGACAATATGATGATCCAGCAGGTGTTCCAGAAGGGCGCTGGATTCTCCGACGCAAACGGCGGCGTTTATCTCTTCAACGATACCGTTAAAGAACTGCTTTACACCGTGGCCGAACACACCGCAAAGGGTTCCTTTTCGACCTTCCAGATATCCAGTTACCCCGGCAACTATCTTAACGCCGGACAGTGCGTTTTCGCGATCGATTCGACCGCCGGAGCGACCTGGATGGGCGGTTCCGCGCCGCATATGGACATAAGTTCCGACCAGGTCCGGAATTTTGAGATCGCGGTTAGAGCGATCCCGCAGTTCGACGTCGAAAACCCGAAGATGATATCTCAGGGGCCCTCGATCTGCGTGTTCAACAAGAGCGACCCGCAGGAGGTGCTCGCCTCCTGGCTGTTCGCGCAGTACCTGCTGACCAACGAAGTCCAGATAGACTACTCGACGACCGAGGGTTATATCCCGGTCACCGAGAAGGCGCACAATTCCGCGGAATATAAGGACTATCTCTCCCGCAGAGGCGAAGACAACGATCTTCACTATGCGATAAAGATCGACGCCGCGAAGTTGCTTCTCGACAACATCGGCAACACATTCGTCACCCCGGTGTTCAACGGTTCCGCTTCGCTCCGCAGCGCTTCGGGACAGCTTATCGAAAGCGTGGCGAGGTCGGTCCGCAGGAAAGAGACGGTCGACGACGCCTATCTCGAAAGGCTGTTTTCGGACACGAGATCGCTCTACCGCCTCAACCAGACGGGCAGGACGGCGGAGAACGAAGACCTCGGCGAACTGCCGTCGGGATCGGTCGCGCTGCTCGTTTCGCTGGCGGTTATTTGGATAATACTCTTACTTTTTGTAATCATTTCCACAGTAAAAAAGAAAAAATCGGTATAATTTATATATAAAACAATGAAATTGCCGCGATCGGCGAAAAATCGGATAAAATTTATTGTTTTTAAAGAAAAAACGGTGTATAATACGGCATCAGCAATTATTACGGAGGAAATCAAAATGAAAAAGATCATCGCGTTGATACTCGTTTCCGCTTTCATGTTCGCGCTGGCTGCATGCGGCGAGACCAAAGTTGACACCGACGTTAAAGGCGAAGGCGTCATGACATATGCCGAATATGACGCAGCCGCGCTTGAAGCCGAAGTCGTCATCGAGACCTACGTCCAGGCAAAACAGTCCTGGTGGGACAACAAAGCCACCGTTTATACTCAGGACAAAGACGGCGCTTACTTCCTTTACAACATGGCGTGCACCGAAGAACAGTACGCTAAACTCGTTCCCGGTCAGAAGATCAAAGTCACCGGTCACAAAGCGGAATGGTCCGGCGAAGTCGAGATCATCGACGCCACCTTTGAACTCGAAGAAGGCAACTATATCGCCGAAGCAGTCGACGTGACCGCACTTCTCGGCACCGACGACCTTGTAAAGAAACAGAACCAGTACGTCTCCTTCAAGGGCCTCACCGTCGTTGCAAGGACCGATGACGCCGGCAACGAATACGCTTTCCAGTACAGCTATGACGGCTCCGGAAGCAAAGAAAGCAACAGCGACCTTTACTTCGACGTCACCGACGGCAAGCTCACCTACACCTTCACCGTCGAATCCTATCTCTGCGACAGCACCACCGCGGTCTACGCCGCAGTCGAAAACCTTAAGGTCGGCGATATCATCGATATGACCGGATTCCTTTACTGGTACAACGGCGTCAACCCGCACATCACCGAAGTCAAAGTAGTCGGCTGATCTTAAACCGCTAAACGCATAAAGCAAAAGACCTTCGCGGTCCCCGGAAAGAGGACCGCGATTTTTTTGTTTTTAACGCCGATATTTTGCTGTTTTTTGTTGCAAAAACGCATTCCGCGTGATATACTCAAACTGTTATAGTATATATTAGTATATTCTAAGGAGGTAAGCGGTGTTGCGTAAGACTGTGGCGGTCATATTGGCGTTGGTTTCACTGCTGCTTTGCGCCTGTTCGGGCGTGAACGCGGACGATCATCCGTTTTACGCCATGGGTACCTACTGTACAGTAACGCTGTACGGCGACGGCGACGCGGCTGCTGCGGAAAGCGCCGTGCGCGATACCGAAAACCTTCTTTCCCACCGCGTTCCGGCTTCGGCGGCGGCAAAAGCCAACGGCGGCGAGGCGGTCGCTCTGCCCGCGGAATACGCGGAAACGATCGCAGTGTGCGAAAAACTTCAAGCGCTGACTCACGGCAGGTTTTCGGTCCTGTCGCTGGCCCTTACTTCGCTTTGGGGTTTCGATTCCGAGCCCGACTCCCCTCCTTCCCCGGAGGATATAAAAGCCGCGCTCGATAAATGCGCCGGTACCAAGATAGTCTTGTTCCCCGACGGGATATTCAGATTTCAACTTGAAGGCGAAGGCGGGATCGACTTCGGCTCCGCCGGAAAAGGCGCCGCCTGCGAAGCGGCAGTAAAGGCGCTTAAAGAAAGCGGCTGCACCTCCGCGGTGGTGAGCGTCGGCGGCAGCGTCGGAGTGTTCGGCACCGGGCGCGAAGGCGGTTACCGTATCGCCCTGCGCGATCCTTTCGGAAACGAATCCGACGTGAACGGCGTTTTCACGGTAAGCGAAGGATATATCTCCACCTCCGGCAGTTACGAAAAATGCTTCGAATACGAAGGAAAGACATATCACCACATACTCGATATGACGACGGGGTATCCCTACGACGGGGAATTCGTCTCCGTCACGGCGGTCTCGGATAACGGCGTGATGAGCGATCTGCTCTCGACGGCGTGCTTCCTGCTCCCTCTCGAAGAGGCGCTGGAAGTATTGAACAAATACGGCTGTGAAGGCGTTTTTATCCTCAAAAGCGGCGAATTCATCGCAACAAAAGGGCTTGAAGGCCGTTTTGAGATACAAAAAGGGACGGTCTCGTTCAGATGAGCGGCAATAAAAGACCGTTTTTCGGCAAGTCGGACCTTATAATGATCCTTATCGCCGTGATCGTCGCGGCTGCGGCATTCGCCGTATTCGCCTCGTCGGGCGGTTCCGACGGCGTGATGATCGAATACGACGGAAACGAATACGCGTTCGTCAAGTTTTCCGAAATACCCGATAACGGCGAAAAGGATATTTTCGTCCCGTCGCCGGGAGGCGGACTTACCGTCACCGTGGGAAAGGGTTACGCCTATATCAAAGTATCGTCCTGCAAAGGCGGCGACTGCGTGAGATACGGCAGGATCGACAGGCCGGGAACGTCGATAGTCTGCCTTCCGAACCGCATCGCGGTATATATCGCCGGTTCTTCCGGATACGACGGGAGGACGGGATGATGGATTCAAAGGCTTACAAAGTGGCGAAAGGCGCGATGTTAGGTGCGCTCGCAGTCGCGGTCAGCGCGGCCGAAAGCCTTTTGCCGACGGCTCCTTTCCTGCCGCCGGGCGCGAAGCTGGGGCTGTCGAACGTCGTCACTATGTATATATCGCGCTCCGTGGGGCTCGGCTACGGTCTGGCGGCGGCGCTGCTCAAATCGCTGTTCGTGCTCGCCACGCGCGGGCTGACCGCTTTCCTGATGAGCCTTGCGGGCGGACTGCTCTCGACGCTCGTCTGCGGATTGCTGCTGACAAAAGAAAAAGCAAAGATCGGATATATCGGCGTGGGCGTGACCGGAGCGCTGCTCCACAACTCGGCGCAGCTGTGCGTAAGCATCGCGCTTGCCGGTACCGCCGTGGCGTATTACGCGCCGTTCCTAATCGCGGCGTCGCTCGTCACCGGATCGCTCGGCGGCGCGCTGCTGGGACTTATAATAAAACGGTTTCCGAAAAATAACGTCCGAAAGGATCAATGATATGAGAAAAGACTATTTTCCTCTGTCGCCTTACTCGACGAAAGGCGGCATAAAGGTCCCTCACCACAAGGAGACTTCGGCTTCGATGTCGATGATAATGCCTCCTCCCGAAAAGGTCGTGATACCGATGTCGATGCACATCGGCGCGCCCTGTACTCCGACGGTCAAAGTCGGCGACGAAGTTAAAGTCGGCGATATCATCGGCGACAGCACTGCTTTCGTCAGCGCGCCGATACACGCCTCGGTCTCCGGCAAAGTCACGAAGATCACCACCGTCGTACTGGCGGGCGGCAACCGCGTCAACGCCGTGGAGATCACTTCCGACGGGCTGATGACAAAGGCGGATCTCGAACCGCCGAAGGTCGACACGCCCGAGGAATTCTTAAAAGCCGTCCGCGCAAGCGGTATGGTCGGGCTCGGAGGCGCGGGATTCCCGGCTTCGGTAAAGCTTAAGATCCCCGACGGCGTGAAAGTCGACACCCTTGTGATAAACGCCGCCGAATGCGAACCGTACATTACCAGCGACCACCGCGAGATAATCGAGAATTCCTGGGACGTGCTTTCCGGGATTTACGGCGTCAAAGAGATACTCGGCGTTCACCGCGTGCTGATCGG
>JAGAAM010000092.1 GCA_017615235.1 Clostridia bacterium | reverse complement strand
ATCAGAATCCTGCAAATACGTGCAGTTGTCTTTTCCGACTAAAGTCATCTGTTGCATTTTAACGGTCTTATTAACCCATTGATTCCGCTCCATAGTGCCAAGATCGACGAGAGCGCCATCCCCACCTCCGTGGCTTAAGTACAATCCTATGGCCTCATCCACGTTGCCGTCAAAAATCAGTTTGCCGTGATCAAGAACTATACACCTGTCACAAAGGCGCTGTATAGTACCCATGTTGTGACTAACATACATTACGGTTTTTCCGCTTATGTGTGCAGCATCGCTCATTTTGCCCAGGCATTTGCTTTGGAACTTTGCGTCGCCGACGGCGAGGACCTCGTCCATTATCATTATTTCGCTGTCGAGGTGAGCGGCGACCGAGAACGCGAGTTTGACGTACATACCCGAAGAATAGCGCTTGACCGGGGTATCGATGAACTGGGACATCTCCGCGAACTCGACGATCTCGTCGAACTTTTTGTCGATCTCCGCTTTAGTCATACCGAGGATAGCGCCGTTTAAGTAAACGTTTTCCCTGCCGGTAAGCTCCGGGTGGAACCCGGTGCCGACTTCGAGCATACTTGCGACGCGCCCCGCGAGGCGGATCTCGCCTTTCGTGGGCGCGGTGACGCGGGAAATGAGCTTGAGCAGCGTTGACTTCCCGGCTCCGTTATGCCCGATGATCCCGACGGCTTCGCCGGGTTGTACCGTGAACGAAACGTCGTCCAGTGCGAGGAACTTCTCGTTCTTCGCGTGCTGTCTCGCGCCGATCTTGGAGTTGGGGTCCTCCTTGCCGCGCATCTTTGCGATAAGCGACTGTATCTCGCCGTTGAGCGTCGCGCCGCCGATCGCGCCGAGGCGGTACTGCTTGCTTATATGCTGTATATGAATCATAGGTTTGGACATTTCTTATATCCCTCTCGGATCATCGCATATATCCGATGATCTTTTCGTTCTCTTTGATCCTTAACAGTTTTTTGAATAACCGTTTCACGGAGTAAGCCGAAAGGCGTAAGCGGTAAAACCGTTTTTCTTCTTTGGTCAATCCAGATTTCAAAAACGTGACGTTGTCTTTTTTATGCCCGCGATACAGGCAATATAGGATCTCCGGCAGTATCGCACGCATATCTTTGACCGGGATGAGCTTTTTGTACGAGGCAAGTTTTTCTGCGCTTCCCGATTCCGTTGCAGACTCCAAAAGCCTTTTCTGCATTCTGCGAACAAACGGCGAAAGATCGTATTTGCCGTTGTAGAACCTCTCCACCGCTCTGGCGATACCGATATGATCTATCGCACGCGAAGTCAGCGATGTGATAGAATTATAGTTCGACGCGCCTGCGGCCTGCTGAGTGCGGTACGCGCCGAAACATTCGTCCATTATGAACACCGGGCCGTGATCCTGCGTTATGAACATACTTTGGAAATCGCAGACGTTGCGCGAAGCGAGGAACAGTTCGTCGTACTTCCCTGCGCAGCCCTTGAAGTAGTTGCGGAACACGGAACCGAAATCGGAGTACTTTTTCCCTTCGAGAAAATCATTTATACCGAACGGTTTGCCGAGGACTTTTTCATCAACGTCATAACCCAAAAACTCGCCGGAGTCGTTCACTATCTGTCGTTTGTGGCTCACGCGCGAATACTCCGGATGCTGTTCAAGGAAGTCCACGAGGACCTGCAGGCGATCTTCGCCGATCCAGTAATCGTCGCCTTCGAGATACGCGAGGTACCTGCCGCGGAACAGTCCGCCGTCAATGCAGTTGACGAGCTTTTGACAGCCGCCGACGTTGTGATCGGTGAAAAAGCACTTGACGATATCGGGATATTTTTCCGCGTATTCGCGGATTATGTCCTGGGTTCCGTCGGTCGAAGCGTCGTCTGCGGCGATCAGCTCATATCGGAAATCGCATTTCTGCATCAGTATGCTGTCGAGCGCTTCGCGGACGTAGGGCGCCTGGTTGTAGGTGCTCAGCCAGACCGTTACGGTAATCTCTCTTTGATCCATATCACACCGTATCCATAAAGGTTTTTTCAACACGGCTGAACAGCACTATTCCGATGAACAGTACGACGACGGTGACAGCCCAGCCTATGCCGTAGTATAACCATTCTATCTCGCCTATCCCCAAGAAACCGTAACGGAATATGTTGATTATCGAGGTCACCGGATTGCACATATAAAGGACGTGGTACTTTCCGCCGGGAGCGAAAACGCCCATCGAGAACATATCGTAAGCGACCGGAGAAGCGTACATCCAAAGCTGAACGCCGAAGGATACGAGCATGCGCAGGTCGCGGTATTTCGTAGTCATTGCGGAGATGATAACGCCGCATCCGAGCGCGAGCATCGCAAGCTGCAAGACGAGCAGAGGAGTCATAAGCGCGTACCAGTTCGGGTTTATCGCGCCTTGTACGCCGAAAATTACGACGAATACGATCATAAATGAAAACTGTATCATAAAGTCGATGAGTTTCGAAAACACGGTCGAGACCGGCATGACGAGTCGCGGGAAATAAACTTTTCCCAATATACCGCTGTTCGCGATGAACGTATCTGACGTTTGCGTCAGGCAGTTCGCGAAATACGCCCATATACCGTTGCCGGGCAGATAGAAGATAAACGACGGGACGCCGTCCGCGGCAAGCCCTGCGATGTTGCCGAACACCACGGAGAACACGACCGTTGTAAGCAACGGCTGGATTATCGCCCAAAGCGGTCCGAGAACGGTCTGCTTGTATTTCGAGACGAAATCACGTTTTACGAACAGAAAAACGAGATCGCGGTACTTAAAAAGCTCTTTTATCGGCAGATCGAACCAGCCGCTTTTCGGTTTTATTACAACGTCATATTCTTTTGTCGTCTGTTGACTTGACATTACGAATTGAGTCCTTTCAAAATCACGTTTGCGATATATTCCGGAGTGCAGTCGGCGTATTCGCGCAGTATGTAGTCCCTCTCGACTGTCTTTCCTATGCTTTTTTCGCAAAAGTCGATGAACTTCGAAGTGTTTTCGTCGACGGCGGATTTATCCTCATAGACGTTCAGGCATAGCGGATAACGGTTCGTATAGTAGAGCGTCGGGCAATCCGGCATCTTGTGGAAATTCACGATCGGTTTGCCGGCGTTTATGTATTCGAGCGTTTT
>JAGAAM010000091.1 GCA_017615235.1 Clostridia bacterium | reverse complement strand
GAACAGCTGTCCGGCGCCGGCGCTCTTGCGGTTGCGTTTGACTTCGCCGAGCGAATCGAATTGCGGGTTGCCGATGACGATGCGGTTATGTTCGTTGACTACCATCACCGGAGAATCGACGTTTTCAAGGATCTCGGGAAAGATCTCGTAAAGTCCTCCGGATTCGAGATCGCCGAATCTCGAGGATTTCTTTATGAATACCGAATAAACGACAAAAGCGGAATAGATCAACGTGCATACCGCCGAAACGTAACCCGCGGCGGTTGACGCGGAAAAACAAACTACCGTAACGGCAAGAAACATCGCCAGCCCGATAAGCAGGAATACGTGCCCGCGCAGATTTATACGGTTATTATGCACTATGACAACTCCTTTCTTAAAAAGCGTTAGTAAAACATTATAACACCATGATCATCTTTTGTCAATCGCCAATAAGAGTCTGCTGCGTTATTTCGGGATCGACGTCCTCAAAGATAACTCCCGCTGCGGGAAGTTTGTTCTTGCGATAGCGCGATTCCTTGATCAGGCGGCGCTCCTCGGCGTTGTAGAGTTCCGCGGAGACGACCTTTCTTCCCTTTTTGAGCGAGAAAAGAGTGCCGCCGCTTGAAGTCCTCGTGCTCTTGCGGATGATCTGCGACTGTTTGATAAGCAGTGCGCGGTCGTCGTCGGAAAGAACAAGGTATTCGGACTTATCGTTCTTATCGGCGATCCTGAACACGCCGACGGCGGGACTTCCGCCGAAGAAGGCGTTAGTCAGGCGCTTGCGGTTCTGCTTGGTCTCGTAATTATCGAGCGGGATCGCAACGCCTTTGCCGTTTTCAAAGAGTATCGCGACCTCGCCTTTATAATCCGTCAGGCAGACCGCCGAAACGACTTTTTCGTTCTCGTCAAAGTGGAGTTTTGCCGGAACGTAATCGCCCAGAGCGCTGGCTTTCGAATCGTCAAAATCGTCCAAGCGTGATTTATACACCTGCGCCGACGTCGTGAAAAACAGCACTTCGGCGTTGTTGTTGGTCTCGAACTTCATGTTGAGCGAATCGTTCTCTTTGAACTTCTGCACGTCGTTGCCGCGAAGCGAAGCGAGAGTGCATTTTTTGAAATACCCCTCTTTGCTTAAGAAAGCAAAGCAGGCGTAATCTGCGACTTCCTCCTGCTCGTCGACGACAGGCACTTCGGAAGAACCGACTATCTCCGTTTTGCGCGGGATGCCGTATTTAGCGGATATCTCGCCAAGCTGTTTGATTATGCGGTTTTTGATCTTCCGTTCGCTGTTGATAAGGGATTTGAGTTCTTCGATATCCTTTTCAAGCTCGGAAATCTCCTCCGTGCGCTTGATGATATACTGACGGTTGAGGTTGCGGAGCTTGATATCGGCGACAAATTCCGCCTGGACTTCGTCGATGGAAAAGCCTTTCATAAGGTTGGGAACGACGTCTTTTTCGTTCTCGGTGCGGCGGATTATCTCGATTGCTTTGTCGATATCGAGCAATATCTCGCGCAGGCCGTAAAGGAGATGCAGCTTATCGCTCTTTTTGCCGAGGTCGAAAATAAACGTCCTGCGAAGGCATTCAACGCGGAACGCGCACCATTCCTCGAGGATCTGTTTGATGCCCATTGTATTCGGAACGCTGCCGATAAGGATATTGAAATTGCACTTGAAATCGTCCTGGAGCTTGGTCTGGCGGAAAAGCTTCTGCATAAGCTTATCGGGATCGGCTCCGCGCTTGAGGTCGATAGCCATCTTGAAACCGTTGATGTCAATCTCGTCGCGGACGTCGGAAATATCCTTTATCTTGCCTTCTTTAACCAGCTGGATGATCGCTTCGCGGATCTTTTCAAGCGTTGTCGTATAAGGAATCTCCAAAACTTCGATACGGTTCGACGATTTGTCGTAAACGTATTTTGCGCGCAAACGGACCGAACCCCTGCCGGTCTCGTATACTTCGCGCATCTGATCGCGGTCGTATAACAGCAGCGCGCCCGTCGAAAAGTCCGGTGCTTTAAGGATATCGAGTATCTCGTCGGTGGTGATGTCGTCGTTTTTGAGATAAGCGATCGTGACGTCGCAGACTTCTTTGAGATTAAACGAGCAGATATCGCTCGCCATACCGACGGCGATGCCGGAGTTAGGCGAGACGAGGATATTCGGGAAACTCGTCGGAAGCACGACCGGTTCGGTAGTCGAACTGTCGTAGTTGTCGACGAAATCGACTGCGTCGCGGTCTATACCGTCGAATATCTCCTCTGCAAAGGGCGCGAGTTTGCATTCGGTATACCTCGATGCGGCGTACGCCATTTCAGAATACTGTTTGCCGAAGCTTCCTTTTGATTCGATGAACGGATGGAGCAATACTTCTTTGCCGGTGGTAAGACGGACGAGCGTTTCGTATATCGCGGCGTCGCCGTGCGGGTTGAGCACCATCGTCTGACCGACTACTTTGGCGGATTTCTGCTTTGCGCCGGTGAGCAGCCCCATCTTATACATCGTATAAAGCAGTTTGCGGTGAGCGGGTTTGAAACCGTCGATCTCCGGGATCGCACGGGATACGATGACGCTCATCGCGTAAGGCATATAGTTAGTCTCGAGTACGTCGGTTATCCTGACGTCTACGGGTTCGGAAATATACTCCGGCTCGACTTCAGCCTGTTTCTTTTTTCTTCCCATACGTTACCTCTTAATAATCGGCGAGTTCAAGGTATTTCGCGCCGTTTGCGGCTATAAAATCTTTCCTGCCGGTTATGTTGTCGCCGAGCAGTACGTCGAACATCTCGTAGGTGCTCTGTTCGTCTTCGGGATAGATCCTTATAAGCCTTCTCGTCGAAGGGTGCATCGTAGTCCTGCTCATCATCGCGGGATCGTTCTCGCCGAGACCTTTGGAGCGCTGGATAGTGTATTTCTTGCTGCCGAGCTGTGAAAGTATCGACGCTTTTTCATATTCGCTGTAGGCGAACATAGTATCGCTTCCGCAGGTTATCTCGTAAAGAGGGGTTTCGGCGATATATATGCGCCCGTCGGCGATAAGCGAAGGCAGAAGGCGGTAAAACATCGTCAAAATAAGCGTTCTTATCTGATAACCGTCCTCGTCGGCGTCAGTACATATTATGACTTTATCCCAGCGCAGAGCGCCGATGTTGAACGGCG
>JAGAAM010000090.1 GCA_017615235.1 Clostridia bacterium | reverse complement strand
GGCGAACCTGCGACCCTTGACGACGACGAGCACCGCGCCGTCCTCGCCCACGCCATCGAAAAGATAGATCACCGCGTACCGGTCATCGCCGGCACCGGTTCGAATAATACCCAGTACGCCGTAGAGCTTACGAAATTTGCGAAAGAAGCTGGCGCCGACGCCGCGCTTCTGGTAACTCCTTATTACAACAAATGCTCCCAGAACGGCATCGTGAAGCATTTCAACACCGTCGCCGACGCCGTGGATATACCCTGCATCCTTTACAACGTGCCTGCGCGCACCGGATTCTGCATCTCGCTCGAATCCTACAAACAGCTTGCAAAGCACCCGAACATTGTCGCCGCCAAGGAAGCGAGCGGAAAACTTTCGCTCCTTATGGAGGTCATCGAGGATTGCGGAGACGACCTTAACGTTTACATAGGCGACGATAACCTTATCGTCCCGGCGATGAGCGTAGGCGCCATCGGCGTCATCTCCGTGCTTTCCAACGTCATGCCCGCGGAGACGGCAAAGATGACGCGCCTCTGCCTGGAAGGCGATTTCAAAGCCGCCGCGGAATTACAGCTTAAATATCTCCGCCTTATCAACGGCCTGTTCATGCAGGTCAACCCGATCCCGGTCAAGACCGCTATGGCGAAAATGGGCTTCTGCACCAACGAATTCCGTATGCCGCTCTGCCCGATGGATCCCGCCGACGACGAAAAGCTCTTTGCGCTCATGCGCGAACAGGGTCTTATCGACTGATCAAATATGAAGATAATCATCAACGGCGCCTGCGGGCGCATGGGTCAAAAAGTATATCAGGCCGCCGTCGAAAGCGGCGCCGAAGTCGTTGCCTGCGTCGACGTATGCGGCAACGTCTGCGGTTATAAAGCGCCATTCTTCGGCTCGCTTTACGAGGTCGGCACCGAAGCCGACGCTTTGATCGATTTTTCCAACCACGCTTCAACCGCCGATATCTGCGCTTTCGCGCAGCGCACCGGAACGCCCTGCGTCATCGCCTCCACCGGCCACACCGAAAGCGAACTTGCGATGATACGCTCCCTCTCGTCGAAAGTCCCGGTGTTCGTCTCCGGCAACATGTCGCTCGGCATAAGCGTGCTTATCAGCCTTTGCAAAAACGCCGTCGCCGCGTTCGGCGGCAAATGCGATATCGAGATAATCGAAAAGCATCACCGCAACAAGCTCGACGCACCTTCCGGCACCGCGCTTATGATCGCGAACGAGCTTTTGCCCCTCCTCCCGGAAGGCGGGGAAATAGTGACCGACCGCTCGAACCGCCGCGCCGTGCGCCCGGAAAACGAGATCGGCGTTTCTTCGATCCGCTGCGGCGCGATCTTCGGCGAGCACGAAGTCATAATAAGCCGCAAGGGCGAGATGCTTTCGGTCAAGCATACCGCGGAAGACCGCGCGCTGTTCGCCGAAGGCGCGATCAACGCAGCCGATTTCATCTCCGGCAGAGCGCCCGGTTATTATACGATGAAGGACCTTATCGCCGAAAAGGCCAACGCATAACTTAAAAAAGCACAATAAAAAACAGGTTCAGCGCGAACCTGTTTTTTTCTGCGGTTTTAAGAAATAGTTATGTGATCGTAAACGTCGCCGTCGATGGTCAGCTGCGACCCGAGATAAAGCACTTCGCCTTCTATCGTCGAATCCGAAACGCCTACCGTCTGGTCGGCGCCGTAGATATCGAGCGTCACGCCGTTTTCGACGATGATACAACTTTCGCTGTTTTCCGCCTGAAGCAGCAGACCCACGGAATAATCCCTGCTTTCGTTTATAACGAGGCTTCCTTCACCGGTGAAGCGGACGCTTCCGCCGTACATAAAGCCCCACACCTGGAGATAATCGAGCACGTTCTCGCCGATAAGCTCGATCGTGAAGCCGTTGCCGAGCATATTGACGTCGAGCGCGCCGCCTCCTTTGTAATCCGAAAGCGTAAGCGTGTTGGTATCTGCGTCGTAGCTCATCCCGTCGATCTCCTTCACGACCGCTCCGGTGTTATCGATCCAGAAAGAGCCGGAGACAACGTATTCGGCAGGAGTGTTGTTTTCGAGGAAGCGGATATAATACTGACCTATGAGGTTATAGCTCTTAGGATAATCTATATCTTCAAGGAGCTGATCGTATTCCGATTCGCTGAGGGCGAACACCGGTTTTTTGTTCGGCAAAAGGGGATAGCAGACCTCGTAATACTTCTTTCCTGCGGTATCGCCGTCCGCCGGTTCCTCGGTCTTGAGGAGGTAAAACCCGTCCGGGTCGCCGCCGAGCGAGGAGATCCAGCTTTTCGCGTCTTCAAGCGCGCTGTCGCCGGTGAATACGGAATTAGCACCGGTCGGGGTATAGGTGATATCGACGTCGTAACCGTCCGCGGCGACCGAAGACGATTCGCTCGACGACGAAGTATCCGAAGTCGCCGAAGACGATGATGAAGTCGTCGAAGAAGACGAAGAAGGGGAGAGGATATCGAATCCGTATGAAGCGTATACTATCGAAAAAGTCGCGATAACGGCTGCCACGGTGACGAAAAGCATGCGTTTTACCGTTCTGTGGCGGTTGGTT
>JAGAAM010000089.1 GCA_017615235.1 Clostridia bacterium | reverse complement strand
CGCCGGTTTCGACCGCGCCTCCGGATACCTTAAGCGGCTGTGCGGAAAACACAAAATAAGCCCGGACAAAAAGCTTTTCGGCAAGCTCGAACCGGACCGGCTCTATTACCCCGACGATCTGCAAGCGATATTCGACGAATGGTACGACGCAAAGCTTAAAACCTCGGTCTTCCCGCAGTACAGGGAAATCGCCTCCTGCCGCAAAGAAGCGGTGAAAGACGAAGTCCGCGGGAACGCTTACGACGCGCTCGACCGCATGGTCGGGCTTACCGAGGCGAAAACCGTTATCGGCAACGCGCTGAAATACTATAAGTTCCAGAAGATATTCGCCGACAAGGGCGTGAAGCAGGACAAACCCGCGATGCACATGGTGTTCACCGGTAATCCCGGCACGGCAAAGACAAGCGTCGCCCGGCTGTTTGCGCGGATAATGAAGGAAAACGGTCTGCTCTCGCGCGGGCAGCTTGTGGAGGTCGGCAGGAGCGACCTCGTCGGCAAGTACGTCGGCTGGACGGCGCAGACGGTAAAGGCAAAGTTCAAAGCCGCAATGGGCGGAGTCCTGTTCATCGACGAGGCGTATTCGCTTGTCGACGACAGCAACTCCTTCGGCGACGAAGCGATAAACACCATCGTTCAGGAAATGGAAAACCTGCGCGAGGACCTTGTGGTGATATTTGCCGGATACCCCGACGAGATGGAGCAGTTCCTTGCCAAGAACCCCGGGCTCCGCTCCCGCATTGCTTTCCACGTCCCGTTCGCCGATTACAGCGCGGCGGAGCTTTGCGATATAGCGCGGCTGATCGGCAAAACCAAGGGGATCGCCTTTTCCGAAGGCGCTGTCGAAAAGCTCTCCGTGCTGTTCGAATCGGCAAGACTTACGCCGGATTTCGGCAACGGCAGATACGTCCGCAACGTCATAGAGCTTTCGCGCATGAACCAGGCGTCGCGCATACTCGCAATGGACCCGGACGAGGTTAACGATACCGCGCTCTCGATGATCGAGGCCGAAGACATAGTCCTCCCGCCCGAAGCCAAAACCGAACGCCGCAACCGCATCGGCTTTACGGTGTGAGTTTTCCGGCAACCGTGCACCGAAAACGGTGCATACTGAGTGATATTATATAATTAGAAAACCGAAATAAAAACAAAAAAAGAAAGAGAGTGATTTGATTATGAATTACACGTCCGCACAGGCGGCGAAGCTGCTTTCCAGACTCCGGCAGGAATACGATCTGCTTGCAGCGCAGGAAGAAAACTCCAAAACGTTTCTGGCAAGCGTAGGCGAAGATCCCGAGTCGGTCCGCCCCGAATACGACTACGAAGAGACCGGATCCCGGCTTTCCGTCCTTGAAGGAAAGATCAGAAAGCTAAAGCACGCGATCAACGCGTTCAACACGACTGCCGTCATACCGGATTTTGATATGACGATCGACGAGATGCTTGTTTACATCCCGCAGCTTTCAAAGAAGAAAGCCAAGCTTAAAGAAATGGCGGACGCTCTGCCGAAGTCGAGGTATAAGAGCTATGAGAGAACGAATATCATCGACTATAAATATATCAATTACGACCTTGACGCCGTAAGGAACGACCTCGACGCGGTAACGGAAGAACTGTCCGCCGCGCAGCTCGCGCTGGATTCGGTCAATCATACGGCGGTCTTCGATATTGATATCTGAATAACCCGACGGGTTTACTATCCGTTGCCGGCGCTTACGTTCTTACAATTAAAAGAATTATTGGGCGGTTATTGTTTATCGTTAATTCTTGTTGCGTTCTTTAAACTGTTATTTAGTACGCGCAAGTAAAAGTATATTGTTAAAGATTTGCAATATGGATTTATGATTTTTAAACAATGCCGGCAAGAAAACTTTTCCCAAGCAGTCGAAGTACGGTTACAGACTGCTCTTCACAACGGAAAGAAAGACAAAACCCCTTCCGGCGTTCGGAAGGGGTTTTGGCGTATGGAAGCCCCCGCCCTGGAGGTTTCCTTTCGGGCGGGGGAGTTTTATTTAACCGTGCTGTATTTCACTGCGCCGATTATGCGACGCGCGCGTTTTCGTTTACTCTTTCTATCGCTTTGCGGATCCCCAGCCAGACGGACAAATCGGTGAATACCTCCACCACGCTGCCCTGATCCGTAAAAGGCGGCTCCTGCAGCACCGAAAGGTCTTTCATAATTCCGTTATGAACGATATACTCTACGATCTGGTTTACGAAATAGATCTGTCTCGAATCAAGATTCGCGTCGTTCAGATATTCGGCGAACGCTTCTTTGGCGGCATTCATATCCAGTCCGACGATCTCGCGCACGAACTCGCCGAGCGGTTTCTTGCCGTATTCGGCTTCGTAATCCTGCTTTGTGCCGACCTCGTTCCATAGTATTGCTTCCAGCGCCTTTACGTCTTCCGCCGTAAGCGGCTGGTTGCTTTTCAGCTTTGCGATAGCCGCGTTATCCTGATGTTGACGGATATAGAATTCCGCCTTCGCCTTGTAGTTCTTCAGATCGTCGTTTTCGAGCTCCGACCCGTTCCAGTCGATCGAAAGGATATCGTCTTCGAAGTTCGTGTCGTACGTTATCTTAAGCACCGGGATGTATTTCATAAGATCGCGCAGGTTTTCGCGGATATGCTCGAATTCGTTGATGCCGGCGTTATCGATATAATCCGTGTGCAGTATCATGTCGATAAGCTCCGACTGCGCCATTATTTCGGGAATATTCGCAACGCCCGCAACAGCGGAAACCTTTTTATAAAGGTCGTTGCGGTATTTGCCGTATTTCTTCCCGGCGAGATAAGCCAGCTCGATGCCGTAGATCAGCGCGTCGAAGCGCATCGCTTTCACGTCGTCCTCGTCCGGAATGATCAGCGGGGCAAGTTCCTGTTCAATGATAAGCGTATCCTCATAGGTAAGCGCCTGATAATTATCGGGGTTTGAATACAGCTCCACGAATTTCAGATGCTGCCTGACGGCAAAGTTTGCTTTGTTCAGCTCCTGAACCTTGCGCACCATATCGTCGACGAGCGATTTGCGGAACGCGATAAGGTCTGTCGTCTGATAAGCCAGGTCCTGGAGCTTGAAAACGATCTGGGATTTCAGATGGAAAACGGCGCCTTGCAAAGCAATCATGTTTGCGGTAGGCTTGCCCTTGTTCATTCGGAAAAACTCGAAGTTTCCGCAGAAGTCGAAAATATAGAATTTTTCTTTATCTTTGCCGTCGAGCAGGTTTTCGCAAAGCCGGGTCCCGCGCCCGATCATCTGCCAGAACTTCGCTTTGCTCATTACCTTTTTGAAGAAAACGAGGTTGAGCACCTCCGGCACGTCGATTCCGGTATCCAGCATATCAACGGAAATGGCGATCTGCGGCAGTTTTTTCGGATCGGAAAACTCGTCGATCGCGCTCTGCGCATAGGTCATATAATTGTCGATGACCTTTGCGAATCCCGGCAAATGCGGATATTCTTTATTAAAAACCTCGTATATCTTCTCCGCGTGAGTATGATTCTTTGCAAAGATGATCGTTTTACCGAGCTTCGCTCCGTAATCGATTTTGATGCCGTTCTCCATCACAACATGAAGAACTTCGCGGATCGTGTCCTCGTTGAATATCCATTCGTTCAGCGCCGAGGAGGCGATGCTTTCCGGCAGTTCGCCGTTTTCGTCCTCGAAAGTGTTCTCGTACGCTTCTTTGTCCTCGTCCGAAAGCTCGTCGTAAACGATCCCCTGCTCGATGAACTTCAAACGCGTTTCGACAGACATGAAATCGACGAGATAACCGTCTTTTACCGCCTGCGCAAGCTCGTAGCCGTAAGTCGGAACGCCGTTTTCAAGTTCAAAGACTTCGTAGGTGTTTTTGTCGATCTCGTCTTTGGGCGTGGCGGTAAGTCCCACCAGCGGCGAATCGAAATAATTAAAAATGTCGCGGTATTTGTTGTAGATCGACCGGTGCGCCTCGTCGCAGATAACAAGGTCGAAATGCCCCACGGTGAACAGCTTGCCTTTGTCGTCCATCGCCGTGTCGATCACGTTCATCATCGTCTGATAGGTGGAGAACACGCAGTGCGCCGTATAATTATCCTTCTCCTCGCAGAGATTGGTTACCGAAAGGTCCGGCAGATTGTTTGCAAAGCTGCGCTTTGCCTGAGTAACGAGCGAATTGCGGTCCGCAAGGAACAGTATGTTCTTTACCCAGCCGTGCTGCAGCAGCACGTCGCAGAGCCCGATAACGGTGCGGGTCTTGCCCGAACCGGTAGCCATAACCAGCAGCGCTTTGCGGCGGTTCTTTTTGTCAAAAGAATCACACACCGCCTTGATCGCGCCTTCCTGATAATACCGCCCGGCGATGTTTTTGTCGACCATAACGTGCGCCAGACTTGTGCGCATCGTCTGCAGGTTAAAAAGCTTTTCCAGATCGCGCTTGGAATAAACCGAGGCGACTTTGCGTTCAGGGTACAGATTGTCCTGAATATGCGTTTCGAACCCGTTGGAAAGGAATATTACCGGGCGGCGTCCGTATTTTTTCTCCAGCAGGTCGGCGTAAAGTTTTGCCTGCTGGCGCCCTTTCGCCACGTCGACGCAGGTGCGCTTGGCTTCCAGTACGGCAAGCGCCTTGCCGTCGTCGCCGTATAGAACGTAATCGGCAAAACCCACCTCGGAATTGTTGGGCATCCCGGGCAGTTCCACCTCGTTCAGCCAGTCCTTGCCCTTGATCCAGCCGGCGTCCTGCAGCATATAATCGATGTATATCTTGCGCGTTTTGTATTCCGAAAGCTCCAGCGGCTTCGGCACGTAGGTCTGCTGCTGCTCGGTGCGGCGGGCGGTAAGCTCCGCTTTCATCGCCTTGTTTTCTTCGATCAGCGCGGCAAGGTCTATGTCCGAATCCGGCACGAACGCCAGCGCCTCTTCCGGCGTAAGCGCAAGCAGCGCTTTGTCAAACGGGCGCTCCGCGTAATCGTCGGCGTAAAAATACGCCAGCTCGTCCAGGAAGTAATAAAGGTTTTCCAGACACAGCTCCGCCTGGTCGGGCGTGATCTTCTTCCCGCCGTGCATAACGGTGTTGCCGAGCTTGCGAATAAAGTCCATACGCCGCCAGATATCCGTGCCGACAATATCCTTGAACTTCTCGTCGTTCATAAGCGAAACCAGCGTGTCCTGATACGGCGCGGTAAGATCGCGGTCGACCGAATACATCCATTTAACCGCGAACTCCATCGCCCTGCGGCAGTTGGATACGCAGGAATCGGCGTCGATATGCAGTATCTTTTCCGCGGCGATCGCCACGTCGGCAAACGACGCGAACCGCGAATCGGCTTTTAAGAAATCAAAGTTGGTCATAATTCCTCCGAATTCCGAATTAAGAATATTGGGTGCCGCCGGATTTTGGGATGGTAAAGGTTACTTATTATTTACCGATTTTTTTCGGATTTGCTAACGCGCAGTTTCTTCTGCATTTCCGGGCTGTTCCGGCTTGTTAAATATGAATGGCACAAGAGTGTCAACGCTTAATATCGGCAATGTTATAATACCTTTTGTCATTTCATTATACCCGTGTTTTATAAAATCGGTTATATCGCAACCAAGCGGATTATACCAATCCGGTTTATCAATGTAGAGAGAAAATCCAACTGGCG
>JAGAAM010000088.1 GCA_017615235.1 Clostridia bacterium | reverse complement strand
ATTGACAGCCTTGTTGAGAGATTAGAATTCAAATCATAACCGCAAGGACCGACAGCAAACTAACGCAACAAATCAAACCGCAGCAACATTCGCCGCGGATCAATATATAAAACCAACGAAACATATTCGATCCGAATTATTCTTAATTCTTAATTCTGAATTCTGAATTCTAAATCAGCACTATCGCCGCAAGCGCTCCTGCCAGCGCCGCGACCGCGCGGACGCTTTTTTGTTTTGCCGGGAGGCTTTTCAGGGCGGAATCGCGCTCCTTCAAAAGCGCGTCGCGCAGGGATTCGAGCCGCTTTTGCTGTTCGTAAAGCGGCAGGACGCCGAGATCCCCGCCGAACGAGAGGCATTCGAGCCGTATCTCCTCCGAAAGCGGGAGTTTTTCGATCGCGCACCGCCAAAGTTCGCGTATATCTCCCTCCGAGCGGAGGATCGCAAGGAAGCCCTTCTTTTCAAGGAAGGGGTCGTCGAAATTGCGGAAGATCGCCGAAAGCGGAGCGCGCTCGCGGCAGATCCTGCGCAGAGTATATTCTGCGAGGCGGCAGAGCGAACACAGCGAATCGGGGTATTCTTTAACGACCTTCGCGGCGATACCTCCCGCGATCCAGGAGGAAGCGACGACGAACAGAGCGCCTAAATATCTCACAGCTCGACGACCTCCGGAACGGCGTTTCTCGAAAGATTTACGGCGTAACCGAACGCGCCGGCAGATAATAGTTTTTGAACTCCGGGGCGCAAAAGCGCGCCTTTGAAATCAACGCCGTGGAGCGAGGCGATAAGCGCCGCGCCGCAGTTCTGCACTTCGGTCAGCGCGTCGTATTCTTTAAAAGAAATTTCGTCGCAGACGATTACTTCCGGCGCGAGCGAGCGGGTCAGGACCGTTATCGCCTCCGCCTTCGGCGCGCCGGAGAGCAGGTCGATAATGCCGCCCCGGGGGAGCGAAACGCCGATCTCCTCACGCTCGTCGGCGAC
Organism: Clostridia bacterium; assembly: GCA_017615235.1. The sequence goes on along the minus strand of JAGAAM010000088.1, from coordinate 2,083 downwards.
CGCGACGCGCGTCGGTCTTATCCCGTCTCCGTTGCCGAGCATCCACGCCGCGGAGCGCAGAAAGGTCGTCTTACCGCCGCCGGGAGGCGATATGACGAGCGCCCCTTTGACGCCGCTTCCGGCGAATCTTTCGATCAAAGGCTTCGCGGCGTTTTTTATAAAACGGTGGATACGCAGATCGACGGAGGTGATCTCCGCAAATCCGGTCGTTTTTCCGTTTTCGGTCAGCGCCCTGCCGCATACCCCCGCCCTTCCGCCCTCGCGCAGGGGGATAAAACCCTTTGCGATACTCTCGCCGCAGGTGTAAAGCGAACCGCCGGAAAGCCTTGAAAGGCATTCTGCAAGCTCGTCGGGAGTCGCCTTCAAAGCGCCCGCCGGGGCGCAAAGGTTGCCCTGCCCGTCAAAACAGATATTCTCGTTCGCGCAGGTCAGGCTTGAAGCCGAATAGAGCCGCAGCCGAAGCTCGTCGGCGCGGCCGGCGAGCTCTTCGGGCAGAGCGAGCACCGCTTTTGCGATCCTTGCCGGAAGATACTTCGCAAGCCGGAATATCCCGGGGGTCACTTCGCGCCCTCTTCCGCGGTCTTATGCGGGAAACGTAAACTTTTAAGCGCCCCGCCGCCGGTGATGACGAGCCAGGCCGTTATAAAGACGAGCGCGTATACCGCCGTTCCGACCGCCGCCGGAACGGTGCCTCCGGCGCCTTTGAAAAAACTGTCGACGGCCGCCCGCGCAGAGAAAAGCCCGCACGCCGCGCAGACCGCCGGAATTATAATATCGCCGAACAGCGCCGTCCTTGCGCCGGTCACGCGGAAAAGCCTTACGCGGCAGAGCAGGTATGAAAACGTGTTCGAGATAACGAGCATCCAAAGGTAACCCGTTCCGCCGGTATTCGCGACGAGCGTAAGGATAAGAGCGATCCGCAGCGCGGAATTGAATACCGTATAGCGCAGGGTCCGCATCTGTTCGCCGATCGCTTTCAGAATTCCGTCGCAGACCGTCTCGGCGTACATAAAAGGCGTGACGAGCGCAAGTATCTTTATTGCGTAAGCAGTGTCCTCGCCGGGGAAAAAGGCGCTTCCTATCTCCGCCGGGAGCGCGAAGAACAGACCGCCGGAAGCGACGGAGAACAGCGAGACGAGCGAGGCGACGGCTTTTATGCGCGAATTGCGCGCCGTCTTGTCTTTAAGGGTGTTAAGGCGGCTTATCTCCGGCGTGAATACCGCGATAAGGCTCGCTAAAAAGGCGAAAGGAAAGAAAACTGTCGGGATGACCATCCCGCGCACGGTGCCGAATTGCGTCAGCGCGTAACCCCTGTCGCCGGAGAACCGCTCGAAAACGCAGGGCACGAGCAGCGATTCCGCGGTGTGGAGCAGGCTCGTCAGGCAGACCGATCCGGCTATCGGCAGGGTGACGGAAATAAGCATCGCACGGCTGTCTTCAGCCGTCTCCGTCGGGTATAGTTTACGCTTTTTTGCCGGGATCGCCGCGAAAAGCAGCAGGAATATGAACGAACTTACCTCCGAAAGCGTCACGCCGATAACTATCCCGGCGCAAAGCTTTCCCGGATCGGCGGTATCTGCAAAGACTCTGCCGAGGAACAGCGCGATCACCGCGAATTTGACGGCTTGCTCGAAAAGCGAGGCGGAGGAAGTCACCACCGCCCTGCGCGTGGCGAGGAAAAGCCCTTTAAGGCAGGCGGCGGCAGCCATAAAAGGCATACTTAAAGCAAGTATCCGCAAAGGAAGCGCCGTGCGCGCGTCGCGCAGGAACCAAACGGCTGCCAAGCCTGCGGAAAAAAGCATCAAAAGCGTGGCGATAAGGCTCACCGCGCCGGAAAGCAGAAAAGCGTTTTTTAAAAGAAGCCGGGCGTCGCCTTCGCTCCGCTCGCTTTTTTCGGCGTAGAGCCGCGATACCGAAAGCGTGAAACCGGCGGTCGCGAAGGTCGAAAACAGCGTATAGACGCTTAGAATAAGCTGGTAAAGCCCCATCCCCTCGCTTCCGATCCGGGCGGAGACGTAAAGCCGCAGGAAAACGCCGAGCGTTTTGTTGACCAGCGAAAGCGCGGTCATGACCGCCGCGCTTT
>JAGAAM010000087.1 GCA_017615235.1 Clostridia bacterium | reverse complement strand
GCGGCGTTTTTTTGCTTTTTATTTGTCTTCAAGCTCTTTAAGATCGTCGGTGAGTTCTTCTTTCACTTTTATCACGCCGACGGTCTTAAGTTCGTTCTTGCTGAATACTTTGACCGACTGGTCGCTGTTCATCTTGACCTTGATCCGTCCGGTAAGGAAGCTGCTTTCGATAATGACGCCTCTGCCTTTCGGGGTCTCGACGATCGTGTCGACTTTCGGGAAGGTCGCGTATTCGCGCTCGTAGGTGTCGTTCTCGAAGCGCAGACAGCACATAAGCCTTCCGCAGGCGCCGCTTATCTTCGCTGAGGAAAGCGAAAGGTTCTGCTCCTTCGCCATCTTTATCGAGACCTGCGCGAAATCCGGGAGGAAGGTGTTGCAGCAGAACGGCCTGCCGCAGCAGCCGAGTCCGCCGTACAGCTTCGCTTCGTCGCGGACGCCGATCTGCCTTAATTCGATCCTCGTGCGGAAAACGCCGGCGAGGTCTTTGACGAGTTCGCGGAAGTCCACGCGCCCGTCGGCGGTGAAATAGAAGCAAAGCTTTGCGTTGTCGTGGGTGTATTCGACGTCGACGAGCTGCATTTCAAGCCCGTTCTTCTTGACTTTTTCGTACCATAAAGGCTTCGCCGCTTCTTCAAGACGGCGGTTTTCGGCGTTGCGCTCGTCGTCCTCTTTCGTCGCTTTGCGGATGACCGGTTTAAGTGGGAAGGCGAGCTCGGACTGTTTGATCTGCTTGTTGCCGATCGAAACGTCGCCGTATTCGACCCCGCGCACCGTCTCGACGATGACGTGGTCGCCCTTTTCAAAGCTTATCCCTTCCGGCGAGAAATAATATACCTTTCCGCCGTTGCGGAATTTTACGCCGATTATCTCGACGCGCTCGACTTCGCCTTCTTCTTCCGGTTCGGCGTTTTCGGCGGCGGGAGTTTCGTCGTAATCGAACATGAACTTGCGTTCCTCCTCGGCGGGAGGAACGAACCCGGTGCCGCTTGATCCGTCCGCGCTTTCCTCCGGCGCGGCGTTTTCCGCCGCGGTTTCGTTCAAAGCGGCGTTCTGATTGCTGCGGTCGAACTTTTTCCGGTCGCCGTAATGCCTGCCGTGCCTGCGGCGGTTGCCGCGGCGGCGGTTGTTCTGACCGCCCTGGCTGTTCCGGTCGCCCTGTTTTATGTTCTCGTTATCACTCATCGCATTTTCTCCTTTTCATCTTTTTGCCGCGGCGGAAAGCATATCCGCGGCGAGTTTTGCCGAAGCGGCTGTCACGTTCGCGCTGTTCTCGAGCGATTCGACGCATTGCGCCATCGTCTCCGCGATCCGTACGAGCGCCCTTCGCGGCGCCTTCGCCGCAAGCGCTTTCACTTCCGGACCGTTCGCCGAAGCCGTCTTTGCTCCGGAACGGAGCTTCGCCGCCTCGGTCGCCATGGCAACGCCTTCTTTAAGTATCTCGACAAGCTTCTCGCGCTTGTACTTCGGGAGCACAAGGCGCGATATGAGGTCGTAATTCTTCCGGTCGAGCGCAAGCGTTATCAGCTCCGCCGCGTCCGAACGCGTTTTCGCGGCGTCGGGAGACAGATACTTTTTCGCGTCGCCGATATTCCCTTCGGAAAACTCCGCCGCCAGCGCGATGTTTTCTTCCGAAGCGGCGGGATATTCGTTGCGGAGCTTTTGCTTTATCTCGTCTTCCGTCATCCCGTCGAGCCGTATGCTCTGCCCGCGTGAAAGCACCGTGGGGAGCAGGGAAGAGCGGCTTTCGGCAAGCAGGAACAGAGTCACGCTTTCCGGCGGTTCCTCCAGAAGCTTCAAAAGCGCGTTCTGCGCTTCGGCGCGCAGTTTTTCGGCGCCGTCGATTATGAAGACCTGCCGGTCGCCCTCGCTCGGTTTTAACGACGACCTCCGTATAAGGTCGCGGACTTCGTCGATGGTCGCCGCTTTTTCGCCGCCGACGGTTATTATGTCGGGGTGGTTCATAAGCCCGGCTTTGACGCAGCTGTTACAGTATCCGCAGGGTTTTATCGCGTTTTCGCAAAGCAAAACTTTCGCACAGTACTGCGCGAACGCAAGCTTGCCGATACCTTTGCTGCCGGAAACTATATATGCGTGTGAGCAAACGCCTTTTTCCGCCTGTTCGGAAAAATAAGCCTCTGCGGCGGAATTTGTCAAAGCGTTCACCCCTTTTTCACGTCTTCATATTAAATCAATTATATAATATCACAAAAAATCGCAGAATAAAAGAGATTTATCAAAAATTAATTTGACAAAATATTATATATGTTATAAAATATATAATGTATAATAATGTCAACGCGGCCCGAAAACCGCGTTACGGGAGTTTTTAACATGGGAATGACAGTTGGAATAGACGTCGGCGGAAGCACGACGAAGATAGTGGGCTTTGACAGATCGAAGCTCATCGACCCGATACTCGTCAAGGCGGACGATCCCATCGCTTCGGTCTACGGCGGATTCGGGAAATTCACCAGCGAAAACGGCATAAGCATCGCCGATATCGAAAGGGTGATGGTCACCGGCGTCGGATCGACGTTCCTCGGCGACGATATCTACGGACTGCCCACCTTCCGGGTGGACGAGTTCCGCGCCAACGGACGCGGCGGGCTTTATTTGAGCGGGCTTGACGAGGCGGTCATCGTAAGCATGGGCACCGGCACGGCTTTCGTTTACGCCAACGGCAAAAAGTCGCAGTGGGAACACATCGGCGGCACCGGAGTCGGAGGCGGCACGCTTGTCGGGCTCGGCGGAAAACTGCTCGACGTACGCTCCGCAAGGCATATTTCCGCGCTTGCCGAAGGCGGCGACCTTTCGAAGATCGACCTGCGCGTCGGCGATATATCCCATTCCCGCGCGATGCCGACGCTGTCCGCGAGCGCGACCGCTTCCAACTTCGGCAACATAAGCGACCTCGCCGAAAAAAAGGATATCGCGCTGGGCATAATAAACATGGTCTTCGAGACCGTCGGCATGCTTGCGATCTTCTGCGCAAGGATGAAGGGCGTGAAGGATATCGTCCTTATCGGCAACCTCACCGCGCTCTCCCAAGCGGAAACGCTTTTTGATAAACTTTCCGAAATGTTCAACGTGAATATCCTTATCCCCGATAAAGCCGCTTACGGCACCGTCATCGGCGCCGCTTTGGAAGCGATAGAAAAGGAGTGAAGACGATGGCAGATAACAGCCGCTGGAACAAAAAGATATTCTCGCTCCTCCTCGCGGAGGCGAAAGGCGTCCGTTCCTGGCGCCAGTTCGCCATCGATTGCGGGATAAGTTACGTTCAAATGCGCAAACTCGCGCTCGGCACGCAGGAGAACCCTCCGCGCCCGAAGCTTATCCGCAAAGTCGCCGCGAACGCTTTCGGCGATATAGATCTGGAGGATCTGATGTTCGCCGCCGGGATCAATAACAGCGATCTGCGTGTTCCCGCCGTCCCGGAGACGAGGCAGGATACCGCTCTGGCAAAGTATCGCGCTCTTTCCACCAAGGATAAAAAGACCGTCGACGTATTCATCGACTTCATAACCGAAAAGGGAATGAAATAAAAAAGCCGCAAATCGCTTTGCGGCGTGTGGGCTACAGAATAAGCATAGCCAGAATAAGTAAAAGGATCGAGTCGTTGTCGGAGTCGGAATCCAGCAAAAGCAGGATCCCGATGGCGATAAGCAAAAGGTCGTCGAGTTTCAGCTCGCGCAATGCGTTGAGCGACAGCCCGAGCAGCGGCGGCCTTCCGTTCTCCGGGCGTTTTTCCGGCGGAGGCGGAGGCGGCGGTTCGCGCCGGTCGTCGTCGTAGAATCCGTGTTCGTAATTGTAAAGCTGACCTTCGCTCCTTATGCCGCCGAAATCGTGAGAATACAATTCATCCCCCTCACTTTCTTAATTGTCTGAACACCGTCACGGCGGAAAGCGCACGCGCCAGCGAATCGACTTTTTCGCGTTTTTCCTCGCGCAGCAGCGGCTTGAGCGAATAAAGCAGATCCACCCGGGGATCGCGTTCCGCCAATGCGGGCGGCAGAGCCGCCGCAGTGACTTCCTGCGCAGGTACGGACTGCGAAGCTTCGCTTTCCGGCGGCTTTTGCGAAAGGTTTCCGGCTATCGCCGCGATGCGCGCCATCGCGCCCGGGTCGGAAAGCACGGAGCGGAGCTTTTCCGAGATGTCACCGTCCAATATCGACACCCCGTTCGCGCAGAAGCTTTGCTATCT
>JAGAAM010000086.1 GCA_017615235.1 Clostridia bacterium | reverse complement strand
TCACTCTGGTTACTCTGACCCTCTGTTATTACGACGGAAGCAATTCTTATCGAGAACTCAGATCTCTCGCGGCCGAAAAGAGCACGAGCCTAAAACTTCGCGCCTTGCTTTATAAATGTGCTAACTATCTGCAGAAGCAGATCGAGGGATAATTATTTATAAAATCCGCGGAGCCCGTAAGGCGACCGCGGATTTTTATTGCGCGTATTTCTATGGTTTTGAACGCAAAAAAAGCAGGGGCTAAAAACAATGATGATTCTGCCTCGAACAACGATTATTCACTTTAACTCATATGAAAGCGCTTCGGTTCACCCGAAGCGCTTTTTGAATATCGTTATTCTTAAAGTCTTGCTTTGATCTCTTCCGCTTTATCGGTATCTTCCCAGCGGACGCCCAACTCCTCGCGGCCGAAATGACCGTACGCGGCGAGGTTTTTGTAGATCGGCTTGCGGAGGTCGAGCGTTTCGATGATCGCGGCGGGACGGAGGTCGAACACTTCGTTGACTATCTCCGCAAGGCGCTCGTCGCTGACCTTGCCGGTGCCGTTCGTGTTGACAAGGACGGAAAGCGGTCTTGCGACGCCGATCGCGTAGGCGATCTGGACTTCGCATCTGTCGGCAGCGCCGGACGCGACTATGTTCTTCGCAACGTAGCGCGCCATATAAGCCGCGGAGCGGTCGACTTTCGTCGGGTCCTTGCCGGAGAAAGCTCCGCCGCCGTGGGAGGCGTATCCGCCGTAGGTATCGACGATTATCTTCCTGCCGGTAAGACCGCTGTCGCCGTGAGGACCGCCGACGACGAATCTTCCGGTCGGGTTGACGTAGATCTTGGTGTTTTCGTCGATGAATTCCTTCGGAACGGTGGGAAGAATGACTTCGCGGATGATATCTTTGCGGATCTGTTCAAGTGAAACGTCGGCCGCGTGCTGGGAGGAAACGACCACTGCGTCAACGCGGGCGGGTTTGCCGTCGACGTATTCGACGGTGACCTGGGTCTTGCCGTCGGCACGGAGATAGGGGAGAGTGCCGTTTTTGCGGACCTCGGTCAGCTTTTTCGCCATGTGCTGGGCAAGCGAGATCGGCATCGGCATAAGCTCCTTCGTCTCGTTGCAGGCGAAGCCGAATACCATACCCTGGTCGCCTGCGCCTGTGTCGTATTTATCCTTCATCTCGCCTTCTTTGGCTTCAAGCGCTTTGTCGACGCCCATCGCGATATCCGGGGACTGCTCGTGGATCGCGGTGATGACGCCGCAGGTGGAAGCGTCGAAATACTTCTCGCTGGAATCGTATCCGATCTCGCGGATAGTATCGCGCACGATAGTCTGGATATCGGCGTAAGTAGTCGTCGTGATCTCGCCCATCACGAGCACGAGCCCGGTGGTGCAGGCGGTCTCGCAGGCGACGCGGGCGGTGGGGTCTTTTGCGATTATCGCGTCAAGGACGGCGTCTGAGATCTGGTCGCAGATCTTGTCGGGATGTCCTTCGGTAACGGATTCGCTGGTAAAGAATTTTCTCATTTTAAAAACCTCCGTTTTATTATCCTTTGATTTATAAAACAACGTTACTAAGTGGTGTGATTTTTAAGCGGCGTCACTCTGCGCGACTATCAATATATTAGTGCAGCAGAATGGAAAACCACTAAAGCCCGATTACTGACAGTTAAACCAATGACTATTAACAGGTTTAATCTTCGTCGAAAGATTTGCCTTCTTCGGCGTAGTATTCGTCGAACGAAACCGTCTCCAGATCGCGGGCGTTCGCTTTTATGGTAACGATATCGTCGTCTCCGTTGTAATACGAGACGATTATATCGTCGGGATCGTCGCTTTCGGGATCGAATTCGATTTTATCAACCCCAAAGCGGTTCGCGTCCGGAACCGGGAGACGGTAGAAGTTTCCGTCGTCATCGACTATTCGCCAAACAACCGAAGCAAAATCCTCCTCATACAGAACGTATTTTGAGTTATCGCGATAATGTATCCTTACGATCTGTGCCTCCCAAATCCGTTCTCCGCCATATGATTTGAGTCCATAAAAACTACCGTATTCGTTTCCGGAATCATCAAATCTGCTGAAAAAGATAAGTTTTCCTTTTTCTCTGATCTCATCATACTGCTGGTAAAATCCCAACACTCTTTCGTTATATAAAACTCCGGCGCCGGCGTATTCTTTTGAATTACCATATTCAAACCGAACCCGCCTTCCAACGAACGCAAGCGCTTCTTTGCCGTCCCAATCGGCAGAAAAAACGGCGTCGTCGATAACGTACATTACGTAAAAACTGTTCCATTCTTTTACGAACATCTTTCCCGGATATTTTTCTGTAGTAAACATTGTCTCGCTGTTGCCGATTGGGGTAAAATCGCGCTCTGTTAAATAAGGGATCTTCTTCTCTTGAACCTCATCGGAAACGTCTTCTGCGAAAGACGTATCTTCTTCGGATATCGATTCTTCGCTGCCGGACGCCGTGCTCATATCCGCAGAGTTATCCAATACGGCGGCGCTTTTAATTTCAATCGTATCGGGTGTGCTTGACGGTGCATGAATGGTTGAACACGAAAGCAAAACCAACAACGCGCAAGACAGTAGGATGATAATCATTATCATTTTTGTGCTTTTCATTGTATCATTTCTCCCGAACAAATATATAATATCTCTATTGCTAAATCAGCCATTTACGAATTATTATCTTGGATGGAAAAAGTCAGAATGTAAGCCACGTTACTCAATCTCCAACCCTTATTATAACTTCTGCTTTCTTTAAAGTACACTAGGTTTCCCTTTTCATCGTTATTTGTAGAATACGCTTTTTTCGCGCACGGGTCTCCAATTATGAAATCATCGACTGAAGAGTCGTATTCATAAAACACCACCATATGTGAGTTGGT
>JAGAAM010000085.1 GCA_017615235.1 Clostridia bacterium | reverse complement strand
TGGTGGTGATGGTGCCGCTCTTCGAGGCGATGATGCCGGACCCTCTCGCGCAGGCGATATCGAGTCCGCTGTGGAACTTGCGTTTTCCGGTGAACGGGTCGTTGCGGTAGCCGAAACGGCTGGATATACGGTAGGAAACACCGGACTCGAGCGGCCAGGCGAAGCCTTTTTCGCTCTCGTAAAGCGCGTCGCGCTCTTTTGTAAGCTTTTTGATCCTCGCGTTCAGCTCCGCGATCTGGGAGTTGGTGCCCTTGTACTTGTCGCGAAGTTCCTCGTAATCAAGCCCTAACGAAGCGGCGATCTCCTCGTAATCCTCGACGGCTTTTTCAAGTTCGATCCTGCTTATCTCAAGCTGTTTGGTGTATTCTTTATATTCATTCTGGTTGGCTTCAAGCTCTTCTTCAAGGACTTCGAGGTCCCTTAAACTGCTTTTGATGCTGCGCAGTATCTCCTCAGCGGCATTGACGAGTTCGTCGAAATTATCGCGCTTCGAGAGGAACTGGGCGATGTTGTCGGAGGTGAAAAGCAGTTCCATATTGTTCACGGTGCTGTTTTCATATATGAACTGGATAAGGTTTTTATACATCTCCTTCTGATATTCATAATTGGCGTCGGCTACCGCGATCTGCGCGGCGACGTCCGCCTTTTTGAAATCATAGGATTCCATTATCTGGGTGTTGATCTCGATCTCGGTCTCCAGAGCCTCGATCCTTGCGCTGTATTCCTGAAGGCTCTTTTCGGTCTGACTGCTCTGGTTTTCGAGCTGTTTGATATCGGTGTTGATCGACGAAAGCTCCTTTTTAAGGGCTTCGAGCATCTTTTTGCATTCGGCTATCTCGTTTTCGATATCCTTTATCGTGCGTCCGGAAACGGTATCGCCGCTGAACATAAAGGGAGAAGCCGCGAAAAGTATCGCCGCCGAAAGAACGAATGCGACTATTCTGATGATCCTGCTTTTCATTGTTCCGCCTTTCAGTTATGGAGCACGGTGCCGATGCTGCTTCCCTTTGCCGCGAGCGAGATATCCGTCGGTTCGGAAAGGCCGAACAGCACGGTCTTGATTCCGCTTTCGGCGCCTATCGCGGCGGCGCTCGGGTCGATCGCTTTCAGTCCGAGCGAGAGCATCTCGGCGTAGGTGAGCGAATCGAACTTCTTTGCGTCGGGGTACTTGCCGGGGTCTTTGTCGTAGACGCCGTCGACGTTCTTAGCGGAGATGACCGCGTCGCATTTCAGTTCAGCCGCACGGAGCATCATGCCGGTATCGGTCGAGAAATAGGGATAACCGACCCCGCAGGCGAGTATCACGACGGAGCCTTTTTCAAGATATTCTATCGTGCGGTACTGCGAATAAGTCTCGCAGAACTGCTGGATCTGGACGGCGCTCATGACGCGGGCGTCGGTCCCGGTCTTCAATATGTAATCCTGCATCGCCAGGGAGTTTATCACGGTCGCAAGCATCCCCATGTGGTCGCCGCGAACGCGGTCGACGGTAAGCCCGTTCTGTCTTGCGCCGCGCCAGATGTTCCCGGCGCCGATGACCACCGCGACCTGGATCCCGTCGCGAACGAGCTTTGCGATCTCATCCGCTACGGCGACGAGCATTTCGCCGTTGAGTATCGTCTTTTCGCCGGAAAGCGCCTCGCCGGAAAGCTTCAGCAGTACCCTTTTGTAAACGTTTGCCATAATATCGTTCCTCCGATTTTATGATTTTGCGCGGAACGCGCGCAGCAGTTTTTCAAGTCCGTCGGTCATTCCGCAGATGAATGCGTTCACCGGCGAAACGTGACCGTTCGTGATATCCTTTGTAAGCATTATCTCGTCGGGGAAATAAACCCCGAAGATCTTTGATATGTCTTCTTCGCAGTAATCGGTACCGAAATCGCTCGCGCCCAGAAGTCCGAGCACGCCGAGCGCGATATCGGATACTTCGGAACCGCTGCCGATTATCACCCTTTCGGCGTAATATATCTCCGTCGAAGAAGTTCCCTCGTAGCGGTCGAAGTACGTCGGGACCTCTTTATCAAGGCATACGAAAACGAGATATCCGTCGTATCCTTCGGTATCGAACTGTTTTTTCACAAGTCCGTCGAGCGTGCCGAGCGAGGTCGACGCGAACATTATATCGAGGTCGTACATCCCGGTGCCGAGCGCGCCTTTGTGGTCGAAATACGCCTTCGCCCGGTCGATGACGGGCGCTTCGCCGTAACGTGAAGCCTCGGAAACAAGATAATCGAGCGCCGTGTCGATCTTTGAGGAATAGAGTTCCTCTTTTTCCTTATCGAATCCGCTTTCGTCGTCGGAGACGTAAAGTTCCACGGCGAGGATATTGCCCGAAAACTCCGAAAGCGATCCGAGGCGCGACCCGGGATATTCGGCGTCGCAGAAATCGCTTTCCTCCGGCAGGGACAGATAAAGCCCTTTTTCGAGGAGCCACTTCCCTTCGTGGTATACGCAGTCGAGCGTGACTCTTACGCCGGAAAGCGTGGCGCTGCGGATTATTCTTCTGTCCGGCTGTTCGCCGGGGCGAACGACTATCACGGTCTCGTCAAGAAAACCGTCGAATCCGCTTCCGGGATGATAGAATGAATAGGTGTAACCGTCTTTATTGCTTACCGCGGGTTCCCCGTATCCCGGATAGGATTCGAAAAACTCCTTCGCGGGTCCTGTCGGAAGATAGGTCGAAGCGAAAAGTTCTTCGATCGGAGCGTAATAGTAATACCCGGTTCCGATCGTGACCTTTGTGGAATGCGTATATCCGGGAGAAGCCAGCCGGTTGTTCATGAAAAGGTCGGTAATCTCTCTGTCGGCGGCGACGAGCGCAAGCGCGGTATCGCGGTCGAGTTCCGGGATCACGGACTCAGGATCTGACGCCTGACCGTTCCCGCCGGAATACTGCGCCGGGTCGTCCGAAGTATCGCCGTCTCCCCCGTTTGCGCAGGAAGCGAGCGAAAACACCAGCGCGATCAAAACGAACAGCGCGGCGTATTTTTTGAACATTTTCGCTCTCCTCCTTAAAAATGCATACTTATTTAGGATATTATAACAGATATAGGTATATATATCAATAGTTTAAAACCAATTTTTCAAAAAATGATCTCCTCGCGGACGATGCGTTTGACGCAGGCTTTATCCGCAAAATGATCGCCGATATAGGACGGATTTAGGTATTCGCTCCCCGAAGCGGGAAGTTTTACGCGCATAGTAAGCGCGTCTCCCTCCTTTGTCACGTCGACAAGTTTTATCATCGGAGCGATGTCGACCGGCTTTTCGCCGGATTTGCTGCGCTTCATAACGACCATGCTTCCCGAAACGGCGTTCTTTACGTCTTCCGGAGTAAGTCCGGTCTGCATGACGATGCGGTATATCGCGGCGACGGGCTGGGTTTTTTTATCAAGGTATTCCGCCTTGATGATCCGGCTCCCCGGGAACATCTTCGCGTTGAGTTTTCCGACTATCTCGTCTTCCGGCACATCGCTTTCGAGGCGGAAATCGAATACCTCGTTCTCGCCCTCCTGATAGACCGAAAGCGGCAGCACGATATTAAGCTTCGGATGGGGGTTGAAACCCTCGGTATAGGATATGGGCAGCCCCGATCTGACGAGCAGACGCGCTACGGCGCGCTGAAGGTCGAGGTGCGATATGTATTTGAGCGAGCCGAGCTTTGAAAAATAAACTCTTACGTCGGGCATATTTTACCTCCCTTTGCAGACGCAGTCGCCGTCGCAGAGCCGCGAAGCTCCGCAACCGGAGCATTTGGTGCGGCAGTCCGGCGTCGTGACCGCGGAATGCGCTTTTTCATATTCGTTCCGCATAAACTTTTTGGTCACGCCGATATCGATGAAATCCCAGGGCAGGAGCTCGTCGACTCCGAACGCCCTGTTGGCGTAGAACGCCGGGTCGATCCCGCAGCCGGCGAACACCTCGAGCCATTTTTCGTAATCGAAGTATTCGTCCCAGCCGTCGAGCATCATACCTCTGTTGAAGGCCTCGAGCATCGCTTTGCAAAGCTTCCTGTCGCCTCGTGCGAAGACCGCCTCGATGCGGGAAACGCGGGCGTCGTGGTATTTATAGGAGATCTTGCCGGTCTTTATCTCGGATTTCAAAAGCTGCTGTTTGCGTTCAAGCTCCTCCAGAGTGTCCTGAGCTTCCCACTGGAACGGCGTGAATGGTTTGGGCACGAAGCAGGAGACGCTGACCGTGACGTTGACTCCCCT
>JAGAAM010000005.1 GCA_017615235.1 Clostridia bacterium | reverse complement strand
GGTTTCGCCGCCGCATATATTTTCGAACCGTCCGTACTGTTCTTCGGTGATCTCCGCGGCGTATCCGTACGACGTCAGATAATACCTGCCGTCCTCCGCGCAGCCCGCGGAAATGAACCTGACTTTGCTCGTGCTTGTCGAAAGATATACCGCCGCGCCTGCATCGACGCTGACGTCCGAAGGAGTGAGATCGAGCTCGGCAAGCAGGACTTTGAGCGCTGCGCGGTCTATGACTCTGGGGTAATCCAACTCGATCACTCCGAAAGCCTTTGCCGTATGACCTACGAAGAAATCCGCGCAGTATGGCTGATCGAGGAACCCGGCGTCTTTTAGGAATACGGGATAAGTGTCCCCGAAAACCGCTTTGAACGCAGCGTCCCAGCAGGAATCGAAAGCAAGCTGGAATTCGCGATCATAGATGCCGTAAGCCGATCCGTCGCGGCTCTTGTGCGGTTCGGGAAGCAAAGGCTTTATCGCTTTGATAAGCTTTTGCCGCAGTTCCTCGGCTTTAACGGTATCTATCCCCGCGTTGAACTGCATGTAAAACCCGTCGAGCGTTTCAAGATAATGCAGACGGTATTGATAAGACTCATGATCATATTTGTTCGCTTCGATACTCCTCAGCGCATCATCGCGTGAAAAACCGTCCGGGCTTAAGTAACCCGTCGCCGTTCTGACCATAGTGTTGGCGATCTCCCGTGCGAGCGTGTCGAGGAAAACGTCGCTGTCGAGCGTATTCTCTGCACAAATCATTATCTCTCTGTCGATATACCAGAACAGATCATCGTACTTCAAATCGAATTCGAACATTGTTTCCGGCATGAGATCGCGATAAGAGTTCGCCTTGAGATATACTCTGTTACCGCTGTATTCGAGATAAGGTATCAGCGTCTCCGCGAGGTCCGCGAGGTAATCGCAGGAGGTCATGATTTTGCTTATCTCAAAGTGGTGCGCCTGGGTCATTTCAGGCATGAGACGCTTCATAAGGACCGGAGCCGAAAGCAGCCGCCCGAGCTCGAGCATGCGCTTTTTATCATCGCTTCCGATGGTGACCGCCTCGCCGTTAATGCGGTAACAGGTCAGGACCGATCTGAAGTTGTTATTGAAAGAGTCGGTATTTCCGCTTCCTCCCATGGAAATGAAACGATATGAATCTCTGTATTCTTCATATACTTTAGCATACGCTTCCCTGTCGAAAAACAGCCGCCCTTCAATATAATAAGCAAGCAGAAGTTCGTCGCCTTTACTGCTCAAAAACAGGCAGAATGTAACGCCGTCCATGCCGTCGAACTGGGCTTCAAAGCCGGGATCGAGTTCCAGAATGCCGCGTTCCCCGGTGACGAGATCGACGCAGTCCACCACGCCTTCGCCGAAGTAGAAATAGGCGTATCTGCGGTCTTTCGAGACGGTATATGCAAACGGTTCGGCGTCGAACAGCATTGTCTCGTTCCCGGTGGCGAGATCGGTATAAACGTTCCCTTCAAGTACGCTCCGGTTCTGTTCGGATACCGATGAAACAAGCTCTTCGGCGCTTAACAGCTCCGCTTTGCCGGAACGCAGTCGGTACGCGGCGATAACGCCGTTCTGAAGCATTATCACCACCGGCGCGGAATCGTTGTCCCGCGTGAGCACGAGCCTTTCGCCTTCAAGGAAGTACACCTTCCCGCCTTTGATCGAAAACCCGGTCCGTCCGTCGGCAGCTTTGAATGAAATAACGTCTCCGTCTATCTCCAGCCCTCCCGCGGGGATAGAATAATACGTCGACTCCGCGTCGGGGTACTGGTCGAGCACCGAGCGGGGTTTTTCGCCCTCGCCGTAAACCATTATCGTCGAATAGCCGTAATGCGGTGCGAGCGAGCCGGACATAAAGTCGTATTCGGTGAACGCCGCGGCGAAGTACGGAACGTCGATCACGGCACCGGTGTATCCGCCGGTGACGCGGACCTCGTTCGCCATCGCGAAATTCGGGGCGAGCAGTTCGATCCCGATGGGTCCTTCACAGCATTTCGGATCGCCTATGCGGCTGTTTGTGAGAATGCGTTCACAGGAATTGCTTTCGAAATCGAAAACGTACACTCCGAACGAGATATTGAGATCGAGACCGGTGAGCGTATAAAGGCATTTCCCGGGGTCTTCGCCGTATTCGAGCACGAATACCTGCGGATATTTGAAGCGTTTAAGCGCATTTTTAACGGTCTGGCTGTCCGCGAAAGTCCCGGTGAGCCCCAACGATTTCACCGTGGGTTTCTTGCCGGAAGCGAAAAGTTCGAGCGCGGTATCGCTATAAAGCAGTTCGTAAAGCGTTTTGTATTCGTCGTTATACATCCCGGCGAAAGACGCGTCGTCCGAGACCATACCGCAGGCGAGCGCAAGCCTTACGCAGGCGTCGAGGTATTCGCCGGTACCGGATATCGCGTCACGGATGAGGCAGGAAAGGCATACCGTTTTGTTCTTTTTTACGTCGTACCATACGCTGTAACAGTCTGCGTGCACGCCACTGCCTATATCGACCTTTATAAGATCACTGCCCGAAAAAGCGGAGATCTTCGTGTTAGGTCTGAGCGACACGCTGACGTTCAAATAAAAGTCCGAAAGATCGTACGGATATTCGCTTTCCAGTTCGTCCGATAGTTCGTCCGACGGTTCTTCTTCGGGTTCAAAACCGGCGTCAGCTCCGTCCTCGTCCGCCTCTGCTCTTGCGGAAAGCGTTCTTATTATCGCGCCTTCGGTAAAAGCGTATGCGTCCGCATTGTCATAGACCAGCGTGGTAAGATGAAGCTCGCCGTTCCTCCAGGGCGGTACCTGATCCCCGTCTCCCTGCGAAGTCTCCGAGTGATCCGAAACGCCGCCGGAAGTATCGTCCTGACCGTTGCGGACGCTTAAAAGCACCCCCGCGAGCGAACCGATCAGTATCGCGGCAGCCGCGGCGACGGCTATGATCGCCGTTATCCTTCCCCGGCTTCTTTTAATGTTTTTCCCGACGAGCGAATCGACGAGTTCCTCGTCGATGTGAGCCGTCGCGTCGAATATTTTTTTTTCGTTTTTATCGTTCATATCTTACGCTCCCTTAAATACCGTGCGAACCTTTTCCGTGTTCTGGAAAGCAGGCTCCTTATCGCGTTTTCCTTGATTCCGCAAAAGGCGGATATTTCCGATACCGTTTCGAGCAGATAATATCTCCTTATGAAGATCGCGGCGTCACGTTCTTTGACGCCCCTTAAAAAGACGTTCAGCGCGTTCGTGATCTCGTCGCCCGAAAGGCTTACCGTTTCCGGGACGGAGGATGAAAGCTCATCAAATATATACGCGCTCTTTTCAAAAACGCTATCGGGAGGCACTTCGAACGTTTCGGCGATCTTTTCGATCATCGCGTAATCGGGGCGCCTCGTCCCGCTTTCCCATTTCGCAACGAGATCGCGCGAGACGAACAGCAGATCCGCAAGCGTTTCCTGCGACATCCCGCGCTCTTTGCGCAGGACGGAGATCTGTTTTCCGATACTCATAAAAGC
The DNA here is from genome assembly GCA_017615235.1 of Clostridia bacterium. The sequence continues at coordinate 2,409 of JAGAAM010000005.1, read as the reverse complement.
CTCCTCCCTGTAGTTTGGTTTAATTATATAATTTCCCGGCAGCTTTGTAAAGGGACAAAACGCAACAGTTTTTTTGATTGACATTCAAGGCGTTTTATATTAAAATGATCAAAATGTCGATAATGCCTGAAACGAAAGGAGAAAGCGAGATGAACGCAATAAAAAGGTTTTTGGCGACGGTCCTTGCCGTAATAATCGCGCTGGCGCCGTGCTTAACGGGCGCAGCCGCCGAAACGCAGGCCGCGAAGCCTACCGCGGAGCAGTACGTGCTGCTCGACGGCGATACCGGACAGATCCTTTACGAAAAATGCATGAACGACAGGATATATCCCGCCTCCACGACGAAGATCGTCACCGCGCTGATGATCTTCAACAGCGGCGTCGATCTCGATACCGTCGTCGAGGCGACTTCCGCCGCGTTGAAGCCTATTCCCCTCTCCGCGACGAATATCGCGCTCTCCGGGGGCGAAAGGATGCCGCTGCGAGAGCTTATGTACGCGCTGCTGCTCGTAAGCGCCAACGACGCCGCCAACGTGATAGCGGAGTTTTACGTCGATACTTTCGCGGAGGACGGAAAATCGCTTTCGTTCAGCAAAAAGCTCGCGATGTTCGGCGTGATGATGACCGATTACGTTAAGACGCTCGGATGTGAAAGTTCGAATTTCGTCAACCCGCACGGGCTTTACGAAGACGACCACTATTCCACGGCTTACGATATGGCGAGGATAATGCGCGAGGCTTCTCAATGCGACGAACTTATGGGCATGCTCTCGACGTCGAGCCACACGATCCCGGCGACGAACAAATCCGAAGAACGCGCCGGCCTTGCCACCACGAACAGGCTCCTGCAGGAAGGCAATTACTATTATCCTTACTGCCTCGGCGGAAAGACCGGATATACAAAACTCGCGGGTTACGGCTTCATCTCTGCAGCCGAAAAGGACGGCAGAAGGCTGATCTCCGCGGTTTATAACTGCTCCAGGGACAACAAAGGGATCGCAAGGTTCACCGATTCAAGGCTTTTGTTCGAATACGGATTCGGTTCTTTCAAAAAGATGTCCCTTCCCCTCTCGCTGCTGCCGGATAACGTAATGACCTTTCACGGTGACGGGTTCACCGCCTCGGTGACAGATTATGTAAACCAAGCGCCGGAGTTCTTCGTCCTTGACGGGATGGATGAAAGCGACGTCGTCATTAACTGCGGAGAACCGATCATTACCGGCGATACGACGGCTTCGGTCGAAACGCGCGTCAGCTTTAAGGATCAAAGCGGCGCGATCTATCCCGAAGTAGGGACCTATACCCTTCAGCTGAAGATCGAAAAGATCCCCGATACCCCGCCGGAAGCCGGCGAACCGGAAGTGACCGCTCCGCCCGAAGAAAGCGGCGAAGAAAGCGGACACAACGTCGGCAAAGCGCTCGGCATCATCGCCACCGTACTTTTGTTCACCGCCGCCGTCGCGTTCCTCGCCCTGTTCGTCAAAAAGAGATCGCAATAAGGAATCACAAAAAGAACATAAAAACGCCCCTCTCCGGGGCGTTTTCGTTGTGTCATGAAATCATTCTGACTGCTCGATCGATTGGTCGGGATAGCTTAAAGACTCGACAAGCGAATCATAATCCGGGGTCGAATCCACGGCGGTCCTGAAGATAAGGTCGCCGTTACGGTCATACGCGGAATAGACCGTCTCGGTATAATACCAGATCGAACTGATATACGGCGGAGTGTTTTCGTATTCGCCGGTACTGTGTTCCGAAACGATCAGGTAAAAATCGCCGTAATCAACGCAAGCGGTCGGATAACCGGCGTCGAATCCCGCAAAGTCGTTCCTGTAGACCGGCTCGCCCGATCTGAACCCGATCAAAGCGTCGAAATAATCGCGCCCGGCCTTCTTTTTCTTTTCGACGGTACGAAGATCATCGTCGAGCGTGAACTTCCAGCTCACATCGTATCCTTTCGAACCGGAACCCTTGAAATCGCCGTTGCTCGACTGGGAACTTATCGAAAGCAGGAACCCGCCTTCGCATTTTTCGGCAAAAATCAGCTCGTCGAAATCCGATCCCGCGACTGTCGTGCTGTTGACGGGCGCGCCGTTTTCATCGAGCACCGCGGCATAGACGTCGGTATAAGAATAAACTCCGCGCGTTTTCGTTTCCGGAACCTCGTGCGTTCCGAAGAAATAATACTTTCCGTTTTTCTGAAAAGCGAAGCGCAAAGCGTGACCTTCGATATTCTCAAGGGCGGTGTCGAACTGAGGTTTTCCGTTCTTGTCGCACTTGATAACCCTTGAAGCGAAACCGCCGTCGCTCGCCCACTTTTCCTGATCGATAGCGTAGTCGGAAAAACCGAGCACGAAAAGGAACCCGCCGTCGTCGGTCGCGAGAAGCGACTGCGCGTAATACGACTTG
>JAGAAM010000084.1 GCA_017615235.1 Clostridia bacterium | reverse complement strand
TACGCGGTGGTGTAGAAGAACGGGCTGAACTTCTGGTCAAATTCAGAAGTAACGTACACGAGAGTGCCTTCCGGTACTATCGCGGGAGTGGTGCTTTCCTCAGTGCTTTCAGCAGGCGCGGATTCTTCGGTCTTGGACTGATCTTCGTTGGGCTTATTGCAAGCTGCGAACGAAAGAACCATCGCGAGCACGAGCATGAGAGCAAGCAGTTTAGTGAATTTGCTCATTTTGGATTTCCTCCTAAAAAATTTCATATTAAACGCTTTTGCGCATAATAACAAATGAAAGTTTCGCCTTTATTCCGCCGGGGTCTCTTCCTGAGGGTCGGGATCTTCTTCGGGTTCGGGTTCGGGTTCTTTTTTCTCCTGTTCCGTCGGGAAAGCTTTGCGCAGCGTGAACGCATACACCGAAGCGGCGCACAGCAGAACAGTGAATCCGGCGGCGAAATAATCCGCCGGGTTGAATTCAGACGCGTTGAGCGCCAGAGCAACGATAAGCCCGACGACCGACGCCGATGAGAATATCACGGCGAACAGCGCCCGAAGGAACATTCCTTTGGAAAGCTTGTCGGCTTCCCTGTGCCTGACCGGCGATTTTGAACGGAGAGCGATGAACGCGACCTCGCTCATAAGCCAGAGGGGCACGGCGCATGCCACGAACTGGACCGAGAAGTAATAGCGGTGCATGACGACCGCCGTCTGCGGTACGAGTACAGCGATCCAGGAAAGCCAGCAGACCGCGCAGATCACGGCAAGCCTTATCGCGCTGGAGCGGACCTGAGCGTCCGGTACAGTGAAGTTATAGTTGCCGCCGACGTAATATGTTTCCGTACGGATCTTTCCGTGTTCGTCAACATAGTGTGCAAGGCGGTAATCCTTGACGTATTTATTCCTGGACATTACGCAACCTTTCACATGAAGCTATGACCGATAATCGGCGCGCAAAAAACACATTGCGACAATTATAACTAATGGCATTATATATCAAGCATTTCAATTAGTCAATAATTTTTTGCGGTCAAAAGATCAAAAAATGCACCGTGACGACGTCAAACGGCATAAACCGCCCGGAAAATACAATAAAAATGTAACCTGTCACGTCAATTTATGCAAAAAACGAGTCACGACGGAAATTATTTTCTACACGGTTCGGAACGGCTTTACGGTCATTTCAAAAAGCCGTTGATGATCTGTTCCTCCGCCTCGGATTCGGTGAGTCCGAGGGTCATAAGTTTGACAAGCTGTTCGCCCGCGATCTTGCCTATCGCCGCCTCGTGCACGAGCGAAGCGTCGAGGTCGTTCGCCTCCAGCCCGGGAACGGCGAGTATCCTGCCGTTTTCCATTATTATGGAATCGCATTCGGTATGGCCGTGACAGGGAGCGTTGCCGATTATCTTCGCGTCGAACTTCTGGAACGAGTTTTCCCTTGCGACCGAGCGCGAAACGACGTCCGCGGCGGATCCGGATCCGTTGAGATAGACGTTATAGGTGCTTATCGCGTTCTGTTCGCCGTGAGTCATGAGCCTTTCACGGACGATCAGCTTCGCGTCGGCGGAAAGTTCGGCTTTCGTGACGCGGTCGGTATCGTCGACGCCTTTGATCTGCACCATCTCCATCTCGACGGAGCTGCCTTCCTCCTGATACACCTCCGTGACCGGGTTGAGGATGCGTTTGCCTTTTCCGGTGCCGGAGCCGTAATGCTTCTCGACGTATCTGAGTTTGGAATTCTTACCGACGAAGAAGCGGTGCACACCGTCGTGGCGGGAATCCTGATTGCCGCAGTTGTCGATGCCGCAGCCGGCGATTATCACGACGTCGCAATCCTCGCCGACGTAAAAATCGTTATAGACGACCTCCGAAAGTCCGCTTTCGGTCATAACGACGGGGATGTGGACGCTTTCCCTTTTCGTGCCGGGCTTTATGCGGATATCAAGTCCGCTGACGTCGGTCTTGGGGATTATCTCGATATTCGCCGTCGAGCGCCTTCCGGCGGAAGCGCCGTTGGAGCGTATGTTATACGCGCCCTCCGGTATTTCATGAAGGTCGGCGACTTCACGAAGGAGCCTTTTTTGTATCTCGTCAAGCTGCATCTGTCATTCTCCTTTCACGTTGTCCGCCTTGCGGCAGGATATTACGGCGGAAGGCGTGCCTATCAGCGAAGGAAGTACCTCTTCCCTGCTGCCGGAGCGTTCGACCGACCCGGCGTTGAGCACGATCACCTCGTCGGCGATGTTGAGTATGCGCTCCTGGTGGGAGATGATGATTATCGTGCCGTCCCTGCGGGTCTGACGCATATTTTCGAAAACGTCGATAAGATTGCGGAAGCTCCACAGGTCGATGCCCGCCTCCGGTTCGTCGAAGAGCGAAACCGAAGCGTTCCTTGCGAGCACCGTCGCGATCTCGATGCGTTTGAGTTCGCCGCCCGAAAGGCTGGCGTTGACCTCGCGGTCGATGTAATCCCTCGCGCAGAGCCCGACCGAAGCGAGAAGGTCGCAGACCTCGGCGGGTCTTATATCCCTGCCGGAAGCGATACGGAGCAGGTCGGAAACACGGATACCTTTAAAACGCACCGGCTGCTGGAAAGCGTACGCTATGCCGAGCTTTGCCCTTTCGGTGACGCTTTTTTCGGTTATGTCCTCGCCGTCCAGCAGTATGGAGCCCTCCGTCGGCTTTTCGATGCCGGCGATGAGTTTCGCAAGCGTGGACTTGCCGCCGCCGTTCGGACCGGTGACGACCGTAAGCTTTCCGCCCGGGAAAGTGTGATCGACGTTTTTGATTATCTCTTTGCCGTCGCTGCCGTCGGCGACGTTGAAAGAAAGATTTTTAAGCTGTAACATTTTATGATCTCCGGAACTTTATTGTTCTTGTCTCAGCAATTTAACGATGGGTGACAGTCGGCAAGGACAAACCGCCTGATAAGCGGCAAAATCCGTCGCTTGTTCGGCTTGTCGTGATGATCACCCCAAAAACCTGCGGTTTTCGGGGACCCCGACAGATTATATTATTGATACAAAAGTGTTGGTTCATCACCGAAAATCACCCGGATTTTTCTCGCTTCCAGGTGCGAAGCAGTTTTGACAGTGAGGATTTTTGTCGGAACGAGGAAAACGCCGAAGTGAATATACCGATATTCACAAGGCGCTTGACAAAGTACCGGCAAATCAATCCGCCGGTCAAAACCGTTTTGTCCTTATCGACTGTCACCCATTATTTACCATTATACACATTTTTTCCGGATTTTCCAGTATTATTTTGACATATTCCGAAAATCGGCTTTTTTATCAAAAGATTCCTTGACAGTACAACCGCACTATGTTAAAATCATTACAGTATCATAAAGTCTCTTTGCGACTGACGGATAAGTGGAGCACCACGTGGAGCAAAGAGCGCGGCAAAGCCGCGATAAGCCGACCGTCTGGGCACGTTTATCCATCAAGGATAAATGCGCCCTTTATTATTTATATAAATAAAGGAGAGAAAGCATGGCAAAATTCGATATCGCAAAACTTCTGCGCGGCAACGCATATCCGGGAAGAGGTATCGTCATCGGTATGTCGCAGGACGGGAAACAGGCTTTTATCGCCTATTTCATCATGGGCAGGAGCGTCAACAGCCGCAACCGCGTTTTCGAGTCTTTCAAAGGCGGGATGCGCACCCGCGCTTTCGACGAATCGAAGGTCGTCGATCCTTCGCTTATCATCTACAACCCCTATCTTTCGCTGCCCGGGATCGATATTATCACCAACGGCGACCAGACGAACACGATCTATGATTTCATCAAAGCCGATCCTTCCGATCCCCGCGCGTTCTCGAAGGCGCTCGCGACCCGCGAATTCGAACCCGACGCGCCAAACTACACGCCGCGCATTTCGGGTATAGCAAGGTACGATTTCGATAACGAAAAGTTCGATTATTCGCTTTCTGTACTTAAAAGCAACGGCACGCCGGACGTTTGCAACCGTTTCACTTTCGATTACGCGCCGGTACCCGGCATAGGGCATTTCATCCACACCTACAAATGCGACGGAGATCCCCTTCCCTCTTTTGAAGGCGAACCGGAGGAGATCGCGCTGCCCGGCACGCCGAAGGAACTTGCCGATCTGCTTTGGGAAAACCTTGACGCCGACAACAAAGTATCGCTGTTCGTGCGGGCGGTGGATCTTACCGCGCAGGATAACGTTTGCGAATTCATTTACAACAAAAACGAATAAGGAGTTATACGGAAATGAAAGAATTCGAGCTTAAATACGGCTGTAATCCCAACCAGAAGCCCGCGAGGATTTTTATGTCTGACGGAAGCGATCTGCCGATAGAGATACTCAACGGCAAACCGGGATACATCAATTTTCTGGACGCTTTCAACTCCTGGCAGCTCGTCAAAGAGATAAAAGAAGCGACGGGACTTCCCGCCGCGACCTCCTTCAAGCACGTCAGCCCGACTTCCGCCGCCGTCGGCGTGAAGCTTTCCGACACGCTTAAAAAAGCGGTGTTCGAGGACGATATCGAAGGGCTTGACGGTTCACCGCTCGCCTGCGCATATGCGAGAGCGAGAGGCACCGACAGGATGTGTTCCTTCGGCGACTGGGTCGCGCTTTCCGACGTCTGCGACGTCACCACCGCGAAGATGATAAAGCGCGAAGTATCCGACGGCGTGATCGCTCCGGGTTATGATGAAGAAGCGCTCGAGATACTCAAATCGAAGCGCAAAGGCAATTACAACATCGTGAAGATAGATGAGAATTACGTCCCCGCGGAGCGCGAGACGAAGCAGGTGTTCGGCATCACGTTCGAGCAGGGAAGAAACAATTTCGTTATCGGCCGCGAGCTTCTTACGAACATAGTCACAAAGAATAAAGATATGACCGAGAGTGCAGCGCGTGACCTTATCATCTCGCTCATCACTCTCAAATACACACAATCGAACTCCGTCTGCTACGCGTACGACGGCCAGGCCATCGGCGTCGGCGCGGGCCAGCAG